>NZ_JACFSK010000001.1:1800000-2100000 GCF_016100455.1 Bartonella sp. M0283
AACAAGTGCAGGAAATGCGGGGGCATTTGCATTTACGGACGTATTACCGATTGCTTCAAAAGGCATATTAAGAAAACTACCCGGATGGATGATGGATCCCTTGGGACCTTTCACAATCCGTCCGACCTACTTGCCAAAACTTATGCCTTGGTTCATTCGTTTCTTGAAGGCAAGCCGAAAAAAAGCCCAATTGGAAACTATCAAAGCGCAAGTTGCCATCATGCGTCTTGCAGAGAAGGAAATGATGGGCTTGCTCGCCAGAGCCGAACTTTTGGACGAACTCGGAACCGAAGGTGAACTTGAGGTTTATGAAAGCGAAAAAGAATTTCAGGCAGCACTTCCAAGTTGGAATTGGCGTGAAAGTTTCGGCATAAAAGTACGCCATATCGGTTCTGATGAATTGCACGATATGGTTCCCGGCCTTTCAAAACAATTTGTAAAGGCTTCCTATGTTCCTTCCTGGCGCAATGTGAAGGACCCGAGATTGTTTGGTAAAGCCCTGTGGTCCTATGCGAGCAGGCTGGGCGCAAAATTTATCAGATTACCAGTTCTTGATCTGTCACAGGATGAAACCGGCGTTACATTGACAACCAGCGCTGAAAAAATCCAAAGCGATTTTGTGGTTGTCGCTTGTGGTGCATGGTCAAACACATTCGCACGGTCTCTCGGGGATAATATACCGCTTGATACCGAACGCGGTTATAACACGACGTTACCGGCTGATAGTCTCAAGCTTCAACATCAGGTAACTTTTGGTGGTCATGGTTTTGTTGTTGTTCCACTGAGCACCGGCATAAGGGTTGGCGGGGCAGTCGAAATGGGCGGACTTGATCTGCCTCCCAATTATAAACGCTCCCAAGTCATGTTGAAAAAAGCGAAGGAATTTTTCCCCGACTTGAAGCTGGAAAACGGAGTGGAATGGATGGGGTATCGGCCGTCAATCCCCGATGGTTTACCGGTTATTGATTACGCGAAAAACAGCCGACGAATATTATATGCTTTCGGTCATGGCCATCTTGGCTTGACACAATCAGCCGCCACCGCCCGTCTCATACATAATCTCATTGAACATAAAGAGCCCGCTCTTTCAATTTATCCATTTCGTGCCGGGAGGTTTTGACATGGCAAAATATTCGTTTTTCTGTATTGATGGTCATACATGTGGTAATCCTGTTCGTCTGGTTGCCGGTGGTGGTCCGCTTCTGCAAGGCAACACCATGATGGAAAAACGCCTGCATTTTCTGCGTGAATTCGACTGGATCAGAACCGGTTTGATGTTCGAACCGCGCGGGCATGATATGATGTCGGGCTCTATTCTTTATCCATCAACGCGCGATGATTGTGATATCGGCGTTCTCTATATCGAAACTTCCGGATGTTTGCCCATGTGCGGACATGGCACAATCGGAACCGTAACAATGGCCATCGAATACGGACTTGTTACGCCACGCATTCCGGGAAAACTCAGTCTGGATACTCCGGCTGGAAAAGTCGACATTACATATGAGCAAAATGGCCCTTATGTGGAAAAAGTTCGCCTCACAAATGTGCCGGCTTTCCTTTATAAACAGGACCTTGAGGTCGAATGTCCGGACTTGGGCCTACTGAAAGTGGATGTCGCTTATGGTGGTAATTTTTATGCAATTGTCGAACCACAAAAAAATTACACCGATATGGCCGACTATAATGCATTAGAGCTTATCGCATGGAGCCCTGTTTTAAGAAAAAGGTTGAATGAACTCTACAGCTTCCAGCACCCGCAAAAACCCGAAATCAATGTCTTGAGCCATATTATGTGGACAGGAAAACCGACAAAGCCCGGAGCCAATGGGCGCAATGCTGTGTTTTACGGCGATAAAGCCATTGATCGCTCGCCTTGCGGGACAGGAACCTCGGCACGAATGGCACAACTCACAGCCAAGGGAATTCTGAAAGCCGGTGATAATTTTGTCCATGAATCGATCATCGGTTCTATCTTTGAAGGCCGTGTTGAAAAATTGACTGATGTAGAGGGGCTTCCGGCCATTATTCCATCTGTTGCAGGATGGGCGAGAATGACAGGTTTCAACACCATATTTATCGACGATCGCGATCCATATAAGCACGGTTTCGTCGTTAAATGACCATGCAATAATTGCAAAGAACCATGTTTAAAACAGTTGCTCCAGCGGCTTTAAACGCTGGAGCAAAAAATTTATTGGGCTGTTTTTTTCTTAACCTCGTCAAAACCGGTGCGTTTGATTTCGCCCCATGAAGTTTTTCCTGAAAAATATTCTCCGGCGGCTTTTATCCGCCAGAATGTATTGATTTGTCGATAGCCGAAACATTCGATGATTGAAGACAGAAAAAGAATAAATATGTATTTTGCTTTACGCAAAAAACCAAGATGCATTTGTTCAAGCGATATTGAAAACAAGCTGACGAATATTCCATACATGAACGCCATAAAAATGAACGAGAGTAAAAACTCAAACGTCATGGCTTTGAAATAAAAGACAATCGGAAAAAGAATATAGCTGAATAGTTCCAGCAGTGGATTTACAACATCAATAACAAACACTATCGGCATACCGACAAAACCGATGCGTCCATAGCGTCTGTTGAACATAATATCCTGATGGCGAAAATAAACTTCCAAAGCGCCTCTTTGCCAACGCGTACGTTGTTTGGCAAGAACAGAAAGACTTTCCGGCGCTTCCGTCCAACAAACAGCATCGGGTACAAAAGTAATACGATAATCGCGTTTGTTTTCCAGCATATATCGATGTAGCTTGATCACCAGATCAAAATCTTCGCCCACGGATCCTCTGGTATAACCGCCAACAGCCATAACTTCACGTCGACTAAAGACGCCGAAAGCACCGGATATCAATGTCAAAGTATTGACGTAGCTCCACGCTACACGAGCCATTAAAAACGCACGCAAATATTCCAGAATTTGAAAATAAACAAGAAAATTGAAGCGGATGGCAACGCGCGTCAACCGGCCAGAATTGATTTTGGAGCCATTGGCTATCATCACACTTCCACCCACCGCAACTGTGCGCGCCGGATCGTCAATAAAAGGCTGTACCATGCGCAAAAGACCATCCGGTTCCAGAATAGTATCGGCATCCACCATACAAAGAAGCGACATACGAGAAACGCTGATGCCTGCATTTTGCGCGTCTGCCTTGCCTCCATTTTCCTTGTCCACTACGACAAGGCGACCGAATTTTTTTGAAACATAGATATTACGGATGGGATTGAAAGCCAGAATTGTTTCATATTCTCTATTGCTCTCTTCCAGTTCGAATTCTTTGATCAATTCGTCGAGCATGTTATCTTTTGAGCCGTCATTGACAATGATGACCTCGAAAGCCGGATAGTCGAGCGAGATCAGAGAATAAACCGACTGGACGATGTTTTTCTCTTCATTATAAGCCGGAACGATGATCGAGATTGGTGGTGCGGTATCAAAATAACGATGCCAAAGAAGACCATTCTTCGGCACTGCGGCACGGCTGAAATAGGCATAAAGAGCCAAAAACAGCTGAACCAGCATGATGATGACCCACAAACTGAAAAAAATAAATATAATGGAAAACGTTACGGTAAAAAGCCAAAACTTTAGCGAGTCAATCATTCTATTTTCTCGCTCCTCAGAAAAAAAGCAGCAGCTCTTTTTGCTCGTGGGCTGCCATTCTGTCTGGTATGTTCCAATATTTTATGCCCACGATCTCCCGTCTTCAGTAATGCCTTGCCGGCCGCATAAAGCACCGGTAACGCGTCATCATCCAGAAGATTTGCAAATACTCTGTTAAATTGTTCGATATCGATTTCCTCGTCATTCAACGAAACGGTTTCACTATACCGGTCATCGGCCTTATCGTCTTCCGGTATTTTGAAAATAGGCTCTTTATATTCTTTGGATGTAGGTAAATTGTTTTCGCTTGCAATATTAATTTTTTGTGTCATCGCTAATGATACAGTTTCAACGCCGGCATTTTGAGCCAATATATTGATTGCATCACAGCGCATAAGCGGCGGCATAACTGTGAGACTGGCTACGTTGGCCAGTTTTTCAACACGACTTTCATTTTCCACATCAGGTCTTAAATAATTACTTACGTCTGTTTTTGAGTTCGGCAGGCTTGAAACAACATCATAGAGCCACCATGGAGCATCATTCTCCATTAAAGCGATAGCCGAAGCGAGACGAACTTTTTTCGAAACATCCTTCAACCCGTCATGTAAAACTTTTTGAGCTGTTTTATCCGGAAACAATGCAAGGGTTTCGATAATTTGCACACGCTTCGAACGTGAAGAAAAACGCATTTTTTTGGCCAACACTTTAACCAAACCCTTTTGAATAAAATATTCAATGGCCAATTGATGCTTTTCTTTATCCGGAATAGCCCGAAAGTAAGGCACAAGACGCAGAAGTTGCCGCGTTGAAAATTTTTTCTTCTGTTTTCGAGTTATTTCGCCCTGTTCCAGACTATCCAAAAATACCTCGAATTTTTCTCTAAGTTTGATCATCCGCTTATGATCGTTGCGCATTCTGATATGATAGACGATCATGACGACCAGCATTAATACTGCCAGACCAGCATAAACAAGGCCTATAAAAATTGCCCCCATTATCCATTGAATGTTAATGTTGATCATCAAAAACGCCGCGTCAAATTCAAACCATAAACCAAGCGATTATAAGCATTCGTACGTTGTTCCTTGGCCAAATTAACACCAATTGTTAAGTCTTCATTTATATCCAACGCAATATTTCCGAATATCGTCTTTGTCGGGATAAGTATATCACCTGACGATTCCAGCGTACTCGAATATCCTATATTAAAATAAAACCGGTCGAAAGGATTAGTATCTGCGCGAAAAAGATAACCGCCCGAATGTCGGTTCTTCTGGTCAATTATATTAATCCATTGGGCAAATATAGTCATACGATCTTTGAAGAAAGTTTGCTTCAAGCCGGGCGTTATGGTTTTGACTACGCCATTGTCATACCATTCGCTTTTGGTATCGAGTGTCGCTCCAAGCATGCCGACTTTTCCCAGTCTACCGATGTTGGTGCTACCTCCCGCACGTAAAATATATTGTGCCAGAAAATCTGCGTCCGGTGTGACAACACCCGACAAATAGGCCCAAACAGTCGGTCGGAATTGATGGGCAATTGCGAGCTCGATCTGCTGGTCATCCATACTGAAACGATTGGAAAGACCCAACCGCCCGGTCAGTATCGTTGCTTCTGACAATTGATAGGAAAGCGCTAAGCCACCTTCCCGCCAGTTTTTATAAGGTGCAGTCAACTCGCTATAAGTACTATCAATGTCAAGACGCCACCGTTTACGGATAGGCCTTTGGATACGCTCGAGAACTTCTTTATCGTCAGGGGCAATTATACGGGCCTGATCATAATCATTAATAGCTTCCCGATCACGCAAAAGGCCACGTTTGGCATCCCCCATGCCTAACCATGCCTGAAGATTTTTATTATTTTTCTTTATAATGCGGTTATAGACGGTAATCGCCCGCCTATATTGATGTTCAGCCATATAAAGCGCCGCGTCGGACAAAGCCACGTCTTCGTTTTCAGGGTAACGAAGCAACAATACATCAATACGGCGTCTCGCCAGCGCATAATCATTTTGCCAAAGCGCTACATTCACTTTGCCGAGTGAGGCTTCGAGAGCATCCGGTGAAATTTCGAGAGCCTGATCGAATATTTTATCAGCTTCAGCAAATTTTTTCTGAAATGATAGAACATTGCCGAGCTTTATTAACAGATCAACATTATGAGGCGTTAATGATAAAGCCTGTCGATAAAGGGCTTCCGCATCAGCGAAGTTTTTTCCTGAAGAAACAATTTGCGACGCTTGCTCAGCCAGATGATTACTCTCGGCAAGATGCGGGTTGTCTTTGTCCATCCCGTTGGACGAATTGCCAGTAACGCCATATTTGGCGATTTTGATTTTTAAAGCGATTGCTCGTTCAATTTCTTTTAACAGGCTCGTCAATTCTTCATTGTCGGGTGACTGCGACAATGCCATTTCGCAAAGAGCTTTTGCTTTACCAAGCTCCCCCTTCCAATAGGCGATACGTGCCAAGCCCAAATTCGCATCGGTATAATCTGGTGCTATCATTAGAGCCCGACTAAAATTTTCTTTTGCCGCATCCAAATCTCCTAGAGCAAGAAGTGTAAGCCCCAATTGAACAAGGATATCCGCATTGTCCGGTTCGAGAGCTAAAGCAGCTTCAAAATGCTGTTTTGCAAGATCAAAATGCTGGGCTTTCCGTTCATTGCTGCCAATTTCGTATAACTGACCCACATTTTTCTGCTCGCTGTCTAAAACATCATTGGATGGTTCGACAGAAAGCTTTTCATTATCCGTTTTATTTTCCGTCTGTGAAAATTTTATGGCGTTGTCTATACGAAATTTAAAGTCGCGCGTAACAGAATTTTCCGGCTCTACCGATATGACATGATCGACCATTTCCTTGGCTGCAAAGAAATCACCTTGCCAATACAATATTGCGGCTTTTCCCAGTTTTGCCAAACTCAGCGTTGGCGCCAGGCGCAGAGCTTTTTCAAAATCTGCTTGAGCTTCCTCCACTTTGCCCATCGAGAGAAATATGAAACCACGTTTGGCCAAATCATCAGCCACATTACGAAAAGGGGCATTTAACCCGATAGCGGGAGCAAACTTAAAAAAATAATTGCCCGTCTCTCTTATAGTGTCGGGAAAATTGTCAGATCCTGCAATTTGCTCGACCTCGTCATAGTCTTTTTTGCAAAAATTGAGATTTGTTGACTCCAAATCAGATATCGATGGCGAGAGAATAACAGAATTCACTTTGACTATCTGCTTTAGCTTTTTCTGATAAGTTATCGCATTCAATACTTCTGTTTGAAGTGACTTCACTTCCTCATTATCCGGCTTTAATGCCAATATTTCTTCAGTGTAATGCTTTGCCTCTTCAAGATTGTTATGCGCGTAATCTATTTTCACCAAACCGGTTTTTGCCTCGATATCATCGGGAACCATTACGAGCAGTTGACGAAATATCGGCTCTGCTCTGTCAAGTTCGCCGAGCCCCATGAAAGACATCCCCAATTCTCTCAAAATATCGGGATTGTCAGGTGACAAAGCAGACGCTTTTTCCAGTTTATCGATGGCTTCTTGATAATGCCCCTCTCGTCGCGCTTGATAGCCCTGTTCAAAAAGGACTTTAGCATTATTATTCAACAGCGGGCGGCTTTTCATTCCGGGTGGCGGCGCTTTTTCAAGTGGAATATCAAAATTCAAAGGAGTTCCACCAAGCGCAAAGGATTTTTTATCTACCAGTTTCCGAAGGTTGCGAATTGACCGAAAATCATCATTTTTCTGTGTTTCTGCCGACGGCTGCCCATATGCCGACGCAGTGAAAAACACTCCTGAACACGAGATGATCGCTATCAACAGTCTGAAAAAACGTTTATTATTGCGTCTTTGACAAGCCACGTAACCACCACGCTTCTTGTCAGAATAAATCTACACCCGTTATCTAACAAGAAATCTTTAATTTTTAATGATGCGACCCACAAAATATACGTGAAAGCTAAATAAATCGTTTACCTTGTTTATCCAGAGATTGTTTATAAAAAACTTTTCGACCCGTTATGATTTCAAATCGGAATTATTCTAAAAGACTGTATCATAGGTTGATATTTTCTTAGCATAATACTGCGGCTTGGTTACTCATCGTTCTTCAAAGAAGACCGTGAATTGCCAATCCGTTGAAACTGCTAAAGGCTTTGAAATATGGATGTAAACGCGAGAGAACGCCGTTTAAATCTTCTGTCCGCTTGAGAAAGCTTATTTTGTCAGCTTCCGGTTGTTCGATATGATCAAATTGATAGACTGTTTTATCTTTCCTATTGTCAGTCCTTGAGAGAACAAGAAGAACAGATCTGTAATTATGTTTGTTTGTCTCTGTTGAAGGTGTGAAATAAACTTTTGCCGGCCCGTTAACCGGCCCGTTTTCCAAGGCGACAGAAATTTTTGTATTGAATTTTTCTCCCCACATTAACCAACGCGCAGAAATAGCATTTATTTCCTTTTCGTTGGTCCGGTAAATCATAACAGTAAAACTTCCCAGATCCTTGATGCTGTCCAAAGCATTTTTACCGGCACTGCTATTCTGTATCCAGTAGGGAATGATGACATCAATTGGTCCGGCCCAAATTTCATGCATTTTCATCAAAGTTGCGGCCCAGTTAACCCACATTCTGGATGGGTCCGCGGAATGTTTCGGATCGGTATAAGGCTCTATGTCAAATTGCAGTCCCGCAAGCTTTGTATTTTCGGGAAGCCGTTTTTGGAATGCCGCTAATGTTTGAGCTCTTTGAAATGCAAGATCTTGACCTTTTCCTGTAATCATATCCGCATCCCCTTCAACTGCATAAACATCAATCGATCTTTTATGCGCCTCGCCAAGAAACTCGACGAGCTGTTCTTCATCAACAATGACATTATCCTGAATATCAATCTGAACATAAAGTTTGCTGATATGATAATGTTGTGCCCAATCAAGTAAATTAGCGGGTGAGTGAAGCCAATCCTGTTTGTGCCAAACCCAAGTGGCAATTGAATTTTCACTCGTGTCATTTTTCATCGTTATCGCGGCAATATCGAATTGCGCAGCCTCTTTAGGGCATTCGATTATGATCTTGCTACTGGTTTTTTCTGATGAGGACAGTTCAAACAAATCGAAATCTTCCCGATCATCTGTCTTGGATTTCTTTTCAGAATGAACAGGAAAGGTCTTTGCATCATCCGGTACTGAATTGTCTTTGTCCGCAAAACCTACTTTGAACCGACTGTCTGCTCTGCCACTTATTACTAAAGATGAATTGGTCGTTTTCGGAAAGCTTCTGAGCGGGGCACTGAGAGCCAAGCCAGCACGCTCTTTTCCGGAATGACAAGTCAAACTTAAAATTCCATTTTTCTCCTGAAGCCTGACGCGTCCTTCCAGTGAAAATAAAGACCGGTCCATCTGACTTAACAAATTATGATTTTGCCCTTCGGGTGTTTCCTGATATTCTGTATTCCTACTTTTTACGTTTTTGTCCGTAGCCACTGGCGTTGAAGCAATTGTCAGAACTGTATTTGACGGGAAAAACCGGTTCGCTTTATATTCACCTTCCAATTGGATTAAGGCCGGTTTTTCTTCAGATCTATCTATCGTTCCTACCCACGATAAATATAAACCGGATGTGGTATCAATATGCGGGCAAGCACTATCCGTAGCTCCGTCGCCATTATCCGTCGTGCTATATAGACATAATTTATCGGACATCGCATTACTCACATTAAAGGCCGACAAGAGAAGAGCCGATAAAGCCAATATCCATGTAGAATGGAGCAACCTTCCCATAAGCTAATTCCCTGAATTGTGCTGATTTTTATCTTGCAAATTATATAACAATGTCACCCGAGTTGAACAACCTTATAAAAAGGTTCCTCCTGTCAGACAAACAAATTCAGAAAATAAATGTTATATTCGATTTTTCAATCTATAAAAATTTTATAATAAATAATATTATCATTTTAAATGTAAAACATATGTTATTCAAATATTTCAATTAAATTTTTTATATTACTAAATATTTTTATTAAATCGCGTTTAAATTTTAAATTTATTATTATTGTTTCAAAAATAATATAAGGTGAACCGTCGCAAATTGAACTCCGCTTTTTCCAAACAGAGTCTGCACGCCATAAAACATGATAAAATAACGCTGTAATTCACTTTCCGGTTTTATAATTTTGCCATGGACTGGTAAGAAAAAACGGCATCCGGTCTCGTGGAAATAATCTCGTTCGCTTCTCGGCAGCTTGGTTGAAAAGGGGGGCATTTCATCCGACTATAGTGAAAAGCAATATATTTTTGCTCCTGTTATTATAGCCGGTTTAGCCAATCCGGAAGAAGCCAAAACACTGGAAATTTACCGTGGTTATAGGGCTATATTCTATGATCGTCATGATTATTGTTCCTTTTTAACTAAATCATGCACTTCACCCCCTGAAGCGCGGGATACAAAAAGTTTTAAAGTGAATAGCTACATGGATATGGCGGATACTCGTCCACAAAGCCCTGATATGCGGTGGGCATTTCCATCATAACCAATAATCATTCCATCAGAAAAAGCAGCAGACAAAATACAAAAAAGCGACAGACAGAATATGTGTGCATTTTCTTTGTTTTGGAGGAAATCCATTATTGCGGGCAAACTTCCAATTTATCCGGTTATCTATTTTTCAGATCAGACAGTGTATCTGCCAGAGTTTTCTCTAAAGGTCTGAATTGAAGCCCCAGAATTTTTTCATATCTTTCACTGCTGAAATGCGTTCTATCATATTGGCTTGCCATCAAACGGACCGAAGCCAATGATAATAAAATGGGCTTGCCTGTAAGCTTGCGATAAAGTTCCTGCAAAAAAGCGATGCAGTACAATAGCGGCATTGGCATGGTCTTTGTTGGCGTTTTGACATTGGCATAATGACCGATCATGGATACAAGGTCTTTCATCTGAATGTGACGGCCAGCAGCAAGATAACGTTCTCCAGGCTTGCCTTTAAGCGTGACCATGATTAGGGCAGCCGCAACGTCTCTTGCATCAACGACCGAAAAGGTCCCTGGAACAATGGCAGGCAATTTCCCGTTCATGACATCAAGCGCAAGTTGTCCGGCCGAGGTAGGCCCTATATCACCGGACCCCCACATCCACCCCGGTAAAATATAATAACATTTCATCGTCGGATGCAGAGCGGCAAATTCTCTGACTGTTCTTTCACTGATGATTTTGCTCCGATAGTAATCATCCGAATTTTCTATATTTCTATCACATGTTTCATCAATCAATGTGCCAGCCTCACCATCAAGAACTGCAATTGAAGAAACATGAACAAACTGTTTGACACCGGCTTTTAAGGCCGCATCCAATAGGGATTTTGTACCATTAATATTGATGTTTTCGAGATCAGCCCAATGGCTGCCGCCTTTATAATTGTCGCGGAAAAAAGCAGCTGTGTGAAAAACACTTTCGCATCCATTCAAATGGCTTTCGAAGCTAGAGACATCGGTCATATCGCCTTGGATGATATCAAGTTCATCATGAGGCGCGAATTGCTTGTTTGCCTTTTGTCGCGACCGGACCAATGCTTTGACATGATAACCTTCGGCGAGCAATTGACGAACCAGATTATTGCCCAATAGTCCGGTGGCACCCGTTACGAAAACTGTTTTCTTCATCAACGATTCCAAATATCAAATGAAATTCATATATCAAGTGATATTTATGGTTCATTTGCCGACTTGTCAAATGAAATGTCGGATGATATCTGAAGTTTATGGTCAAACAGATAAAACCGCGTAAAACAAGATTGGAAAGCCAGCAAGAGACACGCCAGAACCTGTTGGAAGCTGCACGCATGCTATTCACAGAATTGGGCTACGAGGCAACCTCCATTAGAGGAATCTGTGATAAAGCGGGCTATTCACAAGGAGCCTTTTATTCCAATTTCAATAATAAGGGCGAAGTTCTTTTAGAGCTTCTCGAGCAGTATAAATCCTTCGAGGCAAATTCACGAAAACAGCTCATTGATGATGCAGGGGATGATTTTGAAAAGGCCCTGACTGATATGATCTTGTGGTTTGAACGTAATGATCAAAATATTTCCCACACAATTCTGTTCCTTGAAATGCAACTTCACGCTTTGCGCCATCCGACATTTGTAAAAACTTATAATAATCTTATGGACGAACAAAAATCGTTCTATACGAAGCTCGTGCAACATCTGTTTGCTATGAGAAATATAGAACCTCCCTTTGATTGCTCGATTGTTGCTGAAGGGTTAATGGCACTTGGGGCTAATGAAGCAGTTGCCAGACGATTGAACCCGAAGCGGGAGAAGCAAAATCCCTTTTCGGCCTATCTGAAATTGATTTTTCAGATAGAAGAGGAATAGACACGTTCGAAGCTCGTAGACCGGTATATTGATCATATAGGCAAGAAATATTTCTCTGCCTCTTTTTCATGAATAGTTATAAACCGGTTTCACTATTAATGGCCTGACAAATTTCCGATCTGAGGTAAAGCAAGATAACAACGACCAATTTTTTTGGAATTTCATTGACTAAACATCGGCTTTATCACTCACAAATTTATATATAGGCTGATTTATTATCCAAACACCTGATCTGCTTTTATATAAAATTTTATTTTCAAATAACTGCATAAAACTTATAGACTAACAGTCTCTTGGCCCGAGTAAATTCGTTGGCCGTCCCTGATCAGGCTCTGTTACCGCCCAAGCAAGGCAAAATTTTTTTGCATGAAATGAAAGCAGCATTTTGATTTTTTAAAATTGAGGAATAAACTCATCTTAAACTTGATACCATAATCAAACACCCATGACCAACTCATATGACCATTGCTAACGAATAATTTTTACCGGAGGTAGATGATGCTTACTCAAACACGCCGTCATTTTTTAATTGGCGCTTCACTTCTTCCTGTTGTTTGCGCATTTCCTTCTATTGCCGCTGCCGACGAAAAAAAACCGGTAATATGGGGGCCTCCGGCAGGTCCTTCTATCGTCGCGGCTTATGCAGTAAAAACCGGCATGTTGGAAGATTTGCTACCCGGTTGCCAATTCAAAGTTTGGAATAATCCCGATCAAATCAGAGCCGGTCTCGGTTCCGGCTCAATCAATATGGCCATTTTGCCGAGTTATAGCGGCGCGAATTTATATAATAAAGGTCTTGGTGTAAGATTGGCGAATATTCTGACAGACGGGCTTCTTTATATCGTTGCACCGAAAGCATCCAACATCAAAACACTTCAGGACCTTGTCGGTAAGAAACTTGCTGTACCATTCAAAAACGATATGCCCGACTATATTATGCAGGCAATTTTAAAAGCCTATGACATCAAGCCGAATGCAATCGACATACAATATACGGGGAGCCTCCCCGAAGCTATGCCGCTTCTCATGATCGGACGTGTCGATGCGGCAGTCATTGTGGAACCTGCTGCCTCTACAGTGATTTCCATGAGCACGGCATCCCCTAAAAAAATTGTTCGGGCTCTCGATATTCAAAAACTTTGGGAAAAAGTTTCGAAAACCGATGCTATTCCGCAAGCCGGACTTGTTGTTGGCAAAGGTTTCGAAGGCGACGAAGGAAAAGACAAAATAAAAGCGCTCAATGCATGTTTTTCTGATGCACTTGAAAAAATTAAAGCTGACCCCGAAAAAGCAGCCGACGAGATCAGCGGTCTTCTCGATTTTCCGCCGCGCCTGATAGCCGCATCCATCGCTTTCAGTCATCTTGTTGTTCATAATGCAAGCGAAGTGAAACCGGCGCTGGAAACATTTTTCAATGTTCTTATCGAACAAAATTCTGCAATTTTGGGCGGCAAACTGCCTGATGATGGATTTTATGCCTGATGCATTTACGTAAGACCATTTCCCATCTTGTGTCGCTTGGAAACTATTTCTGGGGAGGCTTCGCAGGGCTTGCCGGTTGCTTCTGTTTTTTTGCCTTCTGGCAGTTGGCTCACGAGCTTTATGGCAGTTATGTGCTCCCCTCTCCGCAACAAACTTTGCAAGCAATGGTCTTGCTTGTCCAAACGGACAAATTTGTCGAGATGGCGAAAATAACGGCCGAACGTTCATTTGCAGGTTTTATCATTGCTGCTTCGATCGGAATTCTCGGTGGCGTATTGTGCGGTTATTCATTTGCGGCAATCCGTCTGATGCGGCCGATCATTATCATTCTTCTCGGCGTGCCTCCAATCGGTTGGATTGTGCTTGCGCTCATCTGGTTTGAAAACGGTGGTGGCTCGGTTATCATGACGATTGCTGTTGCGTCCTTTCCGCTCATTTTTTTCAATAGCGTTCAGGCAATTGCCACGCGTGACCGGTCACTCGACGATATGGCGCGTGCTTTTAACATCGGTATATTCAAGCGATTTCGTACAATCACATTTCCGCAAATGGTGTCCTATATTTTTCCGGCCTTGTCGCTTTCGGCCGGAAGTGCCTGGAAAGTCGCCGTGATGGCTGAACTTTTGAGCTATTCCGGCGGGCTGGGTGGCCTACTTTTTGAAGCACGCAGTACTTTTGATGTTCCTGAAGTAACGGCCATTATCATGATCATCGTGTGTTTTGCTCTTATAACCGAATTCGGGATTATTCATCCTATCCGCGAATTTTTTGAAAGCTGGCGTCATGCATCCGAGCCTTGGGGCGTAAAAAAATGAGAATTGAAATGCAAGATATCGCGTTTTCTTATCTCGGAAGACGCATTCTTGAAAACGTCAATATCCAGGTCAATGACCACGAAACACTGGTTATCCTTGGTGCATCTGGTGCCGGAAAAACCACAATATTACAGATTGCCGCAGGCTTGTTGACGCCCAACAAAGGCGAAATAAAAAAAACTTATCGCAAACAGGCGATTGTTTTTCAGGAACCGAGATTGTTACCCTGGAAAACAACTTATGAAAATATTGCTTATGGTTTGAAGAATTCTCACCAGCCATCCAGAACAAAAGATTTCATTTCCGATTGCGCGCAAAAAGTCGGTTTAAAAATAACCGATCTTGAAAAATATCCGGCAGCATTATCGGGCGGCATGCGGCAGCGCGCAGCTGTTGCGCGTGCACTTGCTGTTAATCCCGATATCATATTTTTTGACGAGCCGTTTTCGGCAGTCGATATCGGCCTCAGGCGTAACCTTCAGAACATTGTTATTGAAGAGGCAAAAGGTCAGGGTTTTTCATCATTATTTGTTACACACGATCTTCACGAAGCGCTGCGCATTGCTCACCGTCTATTACTGGTTGGTGGCGATCCTGCAACAATTGTCGCTGAAAGACATGTCGAAGGTGAACCGGGAAAGCGAAGCGAACGTGATATATTCGATATGAGCGAAGAATTCGCCAAAGATCGGGATTTTTACGACCTTCTTTATAGAGACAGAGACTAACGCAATGGGACTTCGCAAAAATATAAAAACATCGATTGCTCATAATCCATTTTTCACCGAAGGCGTATTTCTATTCTTTCCGGTATCGGCCACTTACGCTGTACTCATGCCGTTTATCTGGGTGATTGTCTATCAACTCGACTATCCCGGTACACGCTATATTTTTCCTCAACAATGGCATGCCCATGAGATGATTTTCGGCTTCTATTCTGCCGCCCTTGCCGGATTTTTATGTTCAGCCGTTGCCGAATGGACAGAAACAAAGCCGTTAAATGGCATGAGACTTTTCTTTCTGCTTTTATTATGGCTTCCTGGTCGCATTGTCGGCTTTTTGGGTTCGGATTACCTGATGGTCATCGGCAGTGTATTCGATTTCGCCTTTCTGGCACTTATGATCTTGTATGTCGGCTTGCCAATTCTTTCGAAAAGAAAATGGAAAAGCGTGTCATTTTTGCTATGGCTTGTTGTTCTTTTTGCACTTGAAATCGTTTTGAAAATCTCATGGTGGCGCGAAGAAACGGAATTATCGTCCCGTATATTATGGACGATTATCGCTGTTTTTGTTGTTCTCTTTTCCTTGGCAATCTCGCGTATCAACACTGTAGTCACCAATCTTTCGTTAGACCCTTCAGGTGAAACAAGCCCATATCGCCCGCATCCGGGCAGACGCAATCTATCTGCGTTTTTGACAGTTTTATATGCTCTATCAATGCTTTTTCTTCCGTCTTCACAAATGCAATATTATCTCGCTTTCGCTGCAAGTGCCGGTTTTATGGATAGAACTGGGGAATGGTTCATCGGTAAAGCCGCATTAAAAGCAGAAGTCTTATGCCTTGCGCTTGCCAATGTCAGTGCAGCAATCGGTTTTTTTCTTATCGGTCTTTCGGGCTTTAACGAAAGCATACTGATTTATGCGGGCTTACATATATTGACCATTGCGACATTGGGGCTTGGCGTGATGGGTGTTTTTACAATTGCCGGTTTACGCCATTCAGGACGAAAATTGATACCGATCCCATGGCAATCAAAAGCGGCTATCGCATTTATTATACTCGCTGCCGCCATGCGCGTTCTACCTGAAATAACCGATCTCTTCGCTATCGGCAGTCACCATTATGCATGGGCTGCTATTTTCTGGTCTTTGGCCTTTCTCCTCTGGTTATGGGGATATCTGCCGCTCCTTGGGCATCCTGTAAATAACTGACCAATATATGGTCGCCTGATTAGCCTGATGGACATCCATAAATTACGGCACTTCTAAAAAACAATTGACGACGTAAAACATAAAAATTAACGATCGCTACAAAAAATTATATTATAAATATAGTTCATATTGAATATATGTTTAATTTTTTATTTTAATTAAAATTAATAAAATATATAATTGATAAAAATAAATACTAAAATAAATATATATAAAATATTTTTATTTATTGTATTGAATAAACAAATCAATCAATTAAACAAAACATAATATTTTTTGATTCATACGATAGTTTTTTATGGTATAAACTAAAATTATCAGTTAAATGCGTCGAAAAAATATGCATGGTGCTGGATATCGGCAGTACACTTCTTTATAATGCATTGTAACTATTATTATTTTCCAGTTTTGTTTTTTAAAATGTGTTACATTTTTGGCTAAAGTGTCGATATCTTAAAAATCAGAAATAAAAAACATAATAAAAACAAATATTTACATGATTTTTATTGGTGCCGCATGCCGGAATCGAACCAGCGACCCCATCATTACGAATGACGTGCTCTACCAACTGAGCTAATGCGGCACAGATTCTTGTCTTCAAGACAGAACCGGTATCGGGTGATAGCTAAAAGATCAAACGAAAGCAAGCGTCCAATTTTATCTTTCAGTAATTTTCGTTATGAACCGGCAACACAATGTCAAAACACAAGCTTTTTTTAAAACCATCAACAGTAGAATTGGTTTGCCTATTTTCCACCTGATGCTTATTCTAGATTTCAATGTTTTTAGTTTGAGGAGAATTTTTCTTGGCTAGTGCCGAGCAAGCTATCCGCAATGCATTGCTTAAAATTGATGCCCGCAATGTTGCCCAAAGGCGGCTGATTTATGAATCTGCATGGAACGCCCATGAGCGTGCATTGTTGGCTCAACATGATTTGAGCAACGAGAGTCGTTCCAAGCGACGCGATGCATTGATGCAAATTATCCGGAGCATAGAACAGGATTACATTGTTCAGGCTCCCGAAGAAAAAACGCAATACTATAATGAACTCGCTGCAGAAGGCCCCGAAGAACAGATAAAAATAGAAGTAAACGGAGCGACAAATTTCGATAACCGGAGTTTGCATCGGGCAAGGACAAGACGGCGTTCCAAAATTCTGCTGATCGTTGCACCATCGATTCTTGCAATTATTATGGTTTTAGGCTTCACTGCGTGGTCATTTTTTAACAGTTTTTCAGGTCGTGCTCTCGTTGAACATCAAAAGGATGTGGCTGAACAAAAGCCGCGTTCCACGTTGATGCAACCTTTCCGGCAAGAGACCGAAAACAATGATGGTTGGATTAAATTTTTCCGTCCGGGTGATGCCTCGGCGCTCACAGTCTACGGCCGCACATCGGTCGATATCCGTGATGACGCCGGAATACCATATACCCATATTTCGGCAAATAGCGAGCAAGATGTTGTCGTCATCGAAATTGGCGCAGGCGCTCTGTCAGGCTTACGTGGTAAAAAGGTGCTCATTGATATCAACGCAAAAAGTGATGGAACAGAGCCAAGCCAGATGAGTATAACGTGTGATCTCGGCGATAATGCCGATTGTGGAAGGCGGCGGTTTGAAGTTCCGACAAATCGGAATGACCTATTGTTTGACGTAACAATACCAGCAGAAGGATCGGGTTCAGCAAAACTTTATTTGACAAGCGACCTTATGGGTGAAGGTCATGGCATTGATATTTATGGTATGAAAATCAAAGCAACAGATTGAGATTTATGGCACAAGAACCGATAGCAGTTGATGAAACATTGATTGAATCCGTTGTTCGTACATTTTACACAACGGTCAGAAAAGATAATATGCTGGGTCCTATTTTTGAAGAACATATTCACGATTGGGAACCCCATTTACAAAATATGTTCGCCTTCTGGTCTTCGGTCATGTTGCATACCAACCGTTATAACGGACGTCCTATGCCCAAGCATGTCGTTTTACCGATTGATGCTGCGCATTTCGACCAATGGCTCAAAATTTTCAAAAATACTGTTGAGGAACTTTGCGTGAAGGAAGATGCCGAGTTGTTTATGAAAAAAGCAACCCAGATCGCCCACAGTCTTGAGTTGGGCCTTGCCTTCAACAATAAGGTTCTTTTACAACCCGGCGAACGCTATATCAGAAATAAGGATCACACATTGTGATTGAAAAAGATCGTCTTACCGAGGTCGAAATCAAACTTGCCGAACAAGAGCGACTTGTTGACGAGCTTTCTGCTGTTCTTGCCGAACAATGGAAAACTATCGACCTTATGGATAAAAAATTAAAAGCACTAACCAAACGCTTTCTGGAACTTGAAGAACAAAGCCAGCCTGACATTCCTGTCACCCGACCACCGCATTGGTAAAATTGTTCAACAGTTCTCCTTGAAAAACATTGATACTGAAATATCGGGAAACATCATGTTTCCCGCCACCCTGTCGAATAATCGTCGCCAAGTTTTTTATTGGCATCAATTTATTTTTCAATATGGTTCAGGATAAGTCTGTCATTTGCCAAAAATTATTATAAAGCTTTCGCCCGCTATTTTTTCGCTGAAAATATCAGAACATATTTGTCAATATCCCGGCGTCCTATATTCCAAACACCGATGAATTCATTCGTTGCTCCGATTTTTTCCGCGCAATCAGCCTTGTAGAACAGGACAAGAAACACCGGTACCTTTTAATCCGCAATAGCCATTCGGGTTTTTGGCAAGATATTGCTGATGATAACCTTCGGCAAAATAGAACGGCCCTTCTAACGCAATTTCCGTTGTAATTGGCCCCAATCCCTTTGATTGAAGTGCTTTCTCAAATTGCGCTTTGCTTTTTTTGGCGATTTCCAAGTCATGTTCATTGGAAAGATAGAGAGCCGAACGGTAATTATTGCCAATGTCGTTTCCCTGCCGCATGCCTTGTGTGGGATCATGTTGTTCCCAGAAAGTTTTCAATATCTCATCAAGATGAAGTATCTTCGGATCATAAACGACAAGGACCGCTTCTGTATGGCCAGTTTTACCCGTACAAACTTCTTCATAAGTCGGGTTTGGTGTAAAGCCGCCAGTGTAACCGGCCGCCGTCACATAAACGCCCGGCATTTTCCAGAACAGCCGTTCAACACCCCAGAAACAGCCCATTGCAACAATGATATGATGCATATTTTCAGGATATGGGCCTTTCAGTTTGTGACCGTTGACAAAATGTTTTTCCGATGTTTCGATTGGTTCACTTCTGCCGACAAGAGCATCTTCTTTTTTCGGCATATCGAGTTTTTCCGAAAGCGATAAAATATCAAACATTTTCTTCACCAAAACCTGTCTTTTCCAAAACGGCCTCACGATCATATCCAACACTATAAAACACCAACGCAAAAGCTCCAGAAATGATCCATGTTGGACAAAGAGTAATCATTCTAGCGGCTATGGATAAATATGGAGGTGAAAGATGCGCAATAAAGTTATCAAATTCCTGTGTGCTCAAACTAAATATAAACGATAGTGCAGACCGGGCCGGCGTAAACACAATTTCTGATGCACCGACTGAACGGGCTGCGTCGATAACAAGCGCTATAATCGTTATCACCAGAAATATAAACGACACAAAACGAAACAATCGACGCATTAAACGCACGGAAACAATCCTTGACTGACAATGGCTTTCATTCAAACGAAGGTTTTATTCAAGCGAACAAAAACAGCATACTATTAAAAGCCGTAGAACATGGCAAATCCGGTTCTCATCATGAGGTCAGTTATAATCAGACAGGCTCACGTTTGTCGATAAGCTTGTCAGGGTGGGCAAAGTCGATAAATTTTTGTCTGTCGGTAAAGACTATTCGTGATCCGTCGACATTGACACCATGTTTTGCAATGGTTGCAAATGCCCGTGAAAGATTTTCAGGAGTCATGCCGAGTTTATAGGCAAGAAGTTTTTTCTCGAACGGAATATCGATATAATTGGCCTCGACCTGCGTATCGGCTTCAGCCAAAATCCAGTTTGCCAGCCGTTCACTGCCATTTCTCAATTTCTGATTTTTCAATTCCTTGATGGTCGTACGATAGCGACGCGAAAGTTCGCGAACAACCGCATGCATGAAAGCAGTATCATTGTCGATTGCCTCCCTGAAACGGGCTGACGGAATCATCAGAACTTCCGCTTCGGTTAGTGTGCGGGCTGACTGAAGGCAAACATCATCATTCAAAATTGCTGCGAGAATGAAGAGACTT
The DNA here is from genome assembly GCF_016100455.1 of Bartonella sp. M0283. NCBI lineage: Bacteria > Pseudomonadati > Pseudomonadota > Alphaproteobacteria > Hyphomicrobiales > Bartonellaceae > Bartonella > Bartonella sp. M0283. The sequence continues at coordinate 1,820,495 of NZ_JACFSK010000001.1, forward strand.
ACCGGCTGGATAATATCGAGAATTGTTACACGCCCATGGCTGGTCGCATACATCTCGACCTGACCATCGACCAATATATAGAGAAAATCCTGCATCGTGTTTTCATTGACGAGAACCACCCCCGGAGGAAAACGTTGGAAAAAACCCGGGCCGATTAAAGAATCGAATGTTTTCTCGCTCGCTTGCGAAAAAATATCGAGATTTTGAATTTTTAACCGATCTTCTGATCTCATTTCGTTCCTCTAATTAACATATTTCATTTTGTTCTTAACATCTATCAAGTGTAGTCGATAAATATTTCAAGACGTGATCATCATTATTTTAAAATAAGCTTTTCTTTTATTTTAAATAAAACTCATTTGATTTTGATCAAGGTGCCCTATTTCACTCATTACTACATACCCCCTCAACAAAAAGGAAGAATTTATCTGGTGGTAAAAATGGAACAAACTGACACCCCGATCAAAGGCTCGTCAGAGGCCTTATGGCTGAGCTCTCTGGCCTTTACCGTGTGTTTTGCGGTATGGACAATTTTTTCAATTATCGGCATTGCGATACAGAAAAAATTGGGCTTGAGCCAGTCGGAACTCGGACTCCTCATAGCGACCCCCGTCCTCACCGGTTCACTTGTGCGTATTCCACTTGGCATCTGGACCGAACAGATCGGTGGACGCATTATTTTTGTCTTATCGATGCTGGCTTCCGCTTTATCGACATTTCTTCTCACTTTTGCCCACACCTACACATGGATGTTGATAGCGGCTCTCGGGATCGGCATTGCCGGCGGCACATTTTCTGTGGGCGTTGCCTATGTTTCGCGCTGGTTCAGCGCCAAAAGACAGGGTCTGGCACTGGGTATTTTCGGTGCTGGCAATGTTGGTGCAGCCGTCACAAAACTTGGCGCTCCATGGGTGATGAGCTGGTGGGGAAGCTGGGAAGGCGTGGCCTATATCTGGGCACTTGTGCTCGTTATCACGGCTGTGATCTTCTGGCTCTTTACGTCGGATGATCCTGTGCTTGTCGAACAACGCCGTACCGGCACAAAACCGCAAAGTGCTTTGCTTGAACTGGCACCTTTGAAGAAACTGCAAGTGTGGCGTTTTTCCTTCTATTATTTCTTCGTATTCGGTGGATATATCGCTTTGGCAACATGGTTGCCGCATTATTTGCAGGATGTTTATTCAATCGACCTGTGGCTTGCCGGCGTCATTGCAGCACTCTATTCGATACCCGCGTCACTCTTCCGTGCCTATGGCGGTTATCTTTCTGATAAATATGGCGCACGTCGTGTCATGTATTGGACACTGACAATGTGTACCATTACATGTTTCATCCTCTCCTACCCTCCGACACAATACACGGTTGAAACTGCGAAAGGTCCATTCACCTTCACATTTGCTATCAGCCTTGTGGGTTTTGCCATTGTCGTTGCGATACTCGGTTTCTTCATGGCGCTCGGGAAAGCTGCCGTTTATAAGCATATTCCCGTTTATTACCCGAAAAGCGTCGGTGCCGTTGGTGGCCTCGTCGGTATGATGGGCGGACTTGGCGGATTTATCCTGCCCATTCTCTTCGGTGAAGTCCTCGACATCACCGGAATCTATTCAACCTGCTTCATGATTTTATTTGTCATTTCACTCGCGGCACTCATCTGGATGCATGTTTCAATCCTTCTGATGGACCACCGCAAATTAGTAGAGCTCGGGCAAAAAACGCCTGAATTTCAGGAGTAATTCGCATGTCCAATCAAATTAATAAAGGTTATGTATTAACCGAATGGAATCCCGAAGATAGCAGTTTCTGGAATAATTACGGGCGCAAAATTGCCAACAAGAATCTCTGGTTGTCTATTCCGGCTCTGCTTCTTGCGTTTGCTGTGTGGCAAGTATGGTCGGTGGTTGTGGCTGAATTGCCGCGTGCCGGTTTCAAATTCAGCTCGACACAATTGTTCTGGCTTACCGCTTTACCGGGACTTTCAGGCGCAACACTTCGTATTTTCTATTCCTTCATGGTGCCGATATTCGGTGGCCGCCGCTGGACGGCACTGACAACCGCCTCATTGTTGATACCGGCACTCGGAATCGGTTTTGCTGTGCAGGACGTCAATACCCCTTATTGGGTGATGGCGCTTCTTGCATTGTTGTGCGGCTTCGGTGGCGGAAATTTTTCTTCTTCCATGTCGAATATCTCGTTTTTCTACCCGAAAGCCGAAAAAGGCAAAGCCAGCGGCCTTAATGCCGGTTTGGGCAATCTCGGCGTGTCGGTTGTGCAATTTGTTGTACCGCTTGTTATTGCCACCAATGCTTTCGGCTGGTTGGGTGGTCACCCGCTCACTGTTACAGAAGCGAATGGTCACACTTCCGAGCTCTGGCTACAGAACGGTGCCTTTGTTTTCGTACCCTTCATTGCTTTATCAGCCATATGCTGCTGGTTCGGAATGAACGACATTGCCGATGCCAAGGCTTCATTTTCCGATCAGGCCATTATTTTCAAACGTAAAGATAACTGGCTGATGTGTATTCTTTATATGGGAACTTTTGGCTCGTTCATCGGTTTTTCTGCTGCATTTCCACTTCTAATGCGGTTGACCTTTCCGGATGTAAATGTGGTGAACTATGTATTCTTGGGACCACTGATTTCGGCACTTGCACGTGCGGGTTTTGGTGGCGTAAGCGATAAAATCGGCGGTGGTCGTGTAACCTTCTGGGCATTTATCCTGATGATGCTTGCTCTGGGAGCCGCGCTTTATTTTGTTGCAAATCCCGGTAGCGCCGTTGCTTTCCCCGGTTTCTTTGCTGCGTTCATGGTTTTGTTCTTTGCAACCGGTGTCGGCAATGCTTCAACCTTCCAGATGATACCGGTTATTATGAGCCGTGTTATCGACAAAACCATGCCAAATGCCACGGAAGAACAAAAGCGCCATCAAAGCGACCGTGAATCGGCTGCAATTACCGGCTTTACCGCCGCCATTGCTGCCTATGCCTTCTTTCTTATACCCGTAAGTTTTGCACTATCCAAAGATGCAACGGGTGGCCCGCAAGCCGCTCTTTGGGGATTTATGATTTTTTACGTTATTTGCCTCGCCATCACATGGTTCTGTTACATCCGTAACGGTGCAATCCTCCATGTCGAAGGTCGTCGGACACAAAAATAACGCTGTAAGTTAAGGAGACCATTGATGAGTCTACTACTCGACCGCCTGAATTTTCTGGCACGAAAAAAACAACCGTTTTCTCATGGACATGGTGTCACAACTGATGAAAACCGCTCATGGGAAGACGCTTATCGCAAACGCTGGCAATATGACAAAATCGTGCGCTCGACGCACGGTGTCAATTGCACCGGCTCGTGCTCGTGGAAAATCTATGTCAAGGGTGGCATTGTCACTTGGGAAACCCAGCAGACCGATTATCCGCGTACCCGCCCCGATCTCCCCAACCATGAACCACGTGGATGTCCGAGGGGCGCAAGCTATAGCTGGTATATGTATTCGGCAAACCGTGTAAAATATCCGCTTATCCGTTCGCGTCTTATCAAATTGTGGCGCAAGGAACGCGTGGTAAAAACACCGGTCGGTGCATGGGCTGCTATTCAGGAAAATCCCGAAAAGCGGGCCGAATACCAGAAAGTACGCGGGCTTGGCGGCTTTGTTCGCTCTACATGGGACGAAGTCAACGAGATTATCGCTGCTGCCAATTCTTATACAATCAAGAAATATGGTCCCGACCGGATTATCGGCTTTTCGCCGATTCCGGCAATGTCCATGGTCTCCTATGCTTCCGGTTCGCGTTACCTGTCACTTCTGGGCGGCGTGTGCATGTCTTTCTATGACTGGTATTGCGATTTGCCGCCTGCCTCACCCATGACATGGGGTGAACAGACGGATGTGCCTGAATCTGCTGACTGGTATAATGCCGGTTTCCTTATGCTTTGGGGTTCCAACGTGCCACAAACCCGCACACCGGACGCGCATTTTTATTCGGAAGCCCGCTATAAAGGCACAAAATCGGTAGTTGTTTCACCCGATTATTCGGAAGCAAGCAAATTCGCCGATCTCTGGCTCCATCCCAAGCAAGGAACCGACGCAGCACTTGCCATGGCGCTCGGCCACGTTATTTTGCGTGAATTCCATCTGGAGCGTCAGGCCGAATATTTCGAGGATTATTGCCAGCGCTACACAGATATGCCAATGCTCGTCAGACTGGTTAGCAATAATGGTCACTTCATTCCCGACCGGTTGCTGCGTGCTTCCGACTTTGCCGACAAGCTCGGTGAAACCAATAATCCCGAATGGAAAACTGTCGCCGTTGATATGAAAAGCGGTGATTATGTTGCACCACTCGGTTCTTCCGGTTTCCGCTGGGGTGAAAAAGGCAAATGGAACCTTGAATCAAAAGATGGCAAGGGCCGTGATGTCACATTGGAAATGAGCTTCATGCTTGAAGGCGAGCATGACACCGTTGCTGATGTCGATTTTCCCTATTTTGCAAGTCGCGAACATAGTTTCGACGATGGCACCGATCATAATAGTGTTTTGACGCGCAAAGTACCTGCCCGCAAATTGAAATTGCCGGAAGGCGAGGTTGTTGTCGCCACCGTTTTTGACCTGTTCGTTGCCAATTACGGCTTGGAACGTGGCTTCAAAGACAAAAACTGTGCAACCTCCTATGATGACAACATCCCTTATACTCCCGCATGGGCAGAAAAGATCACGGGCGTTTCGCGCGACAAAATCATAACCGTTGCACGGGAATTTGCCCGCAATGCCGAAAAGACCAAAGGTCGCTCGATGGTTATTCTCGGTGCCGGTATCAATCACTGGTACCATATGGATATGAACTATCGCGGCATTATCAATATGCTCGTTATGTGCGGTTGTATCGGCCAATCCGGCGGTGGTTGGAGCCACTATGTCGGACAGGAAAAATTGCGCCCGCAAACTGGTTGGGCTCCGCTTGCTTTCGGTCTTGACTGGTCGCGCCCGCCACGCCAAATGAACGGCACGTCGTTTTTCTATGCCCATACCGATCAATGGCGCTATGAAACGGTGAAAGTCAGCGAATTATTGTCGCCAACCGCTCCCGAAGGGCCGTGGGATGGTGCATTGATCGACTATAATATCCGTGCCGAGCGCATGGGTTGGCTGCCGTCAGCACCCCAATTGAAAGCAAATCCGATCAACCTTGCTAGAGAGGCTGAAGCTGCCGGGAAAGACCCGAAGGATTATATCGTTGACGGTCTGAAATCGGGCAGCCTGCAAATGTCGTGCGAAGATCCGGATGATCCGTTAAACTGGCCACGCAACATGTTTGTCTGGCGCTCGAACATTCTTGGTTCATCAGGTAAAGGGCACGAATATTTCCTCAAACACTTCCTCGGCACGGCCAATGGCGTGTTGGGCAAGGATTTAGGAGATCAGGGACGCGTCGAGACCAAAGAAGCCGTCTGGCATGACGAAGCGCCGGAAGGCAAACTTGATCTTCTCGTAACACTCGATTTTCGTATGTCTACAACCTGTGTCTATTCCGATATCGTGTTGCCGACTGCAACATGGTACGAAAAGAACGACCTTAACACGTCGGACATGCACCCCTTCATCCACCCGCTTTCAAGTGCGGTTGACCCGGCTTGGGAGGCGAGATGCGACTGGGATATTTTCAAAGGCCTTGCCGAGAAATTCTCCGAAGTGTCGAAAGAAGTTCTGGGTGTTGAAAAAGATGTTGTTTTGTCTCCGAGCCAGCACGATACTGCGGGCGAGCTTGGTCAGCCATTCGATGTCAAGGATTGGAAAAAGGGCGAAATCGAACCTATTCCCGGCAAAACAATGCCGTCCATTGCAGTGGTCGAACGCGACTATCCGAATATCTACAAGCGTTTCACCGCCCTTGGGCCGTTGATGAAAAAGGTCGGCAATGGTGGCAAAGGTATCAACTGGAAAACTGAAGAGGAAGTCGATCTCGTCGGCCGTATCAATGGCGTTGTTGAAGATGAGGGTGTGACAAAAGGCATGCCGAGCATTGCAACCGATATTGATGCAACCGAAGTCATTTTGACCCTTGCACCCGAGACCAATGGTGAAGTTGCTGTCAAGGCATGGGAAGCTTTGGGTGAACATACGGGACGCGACCATACGCATCTCGCATTGCCCAAGGAAGACGAGAAGATCCGTTACCGCGACATTGTTGCCCAGCCGCGTAAAATCATTTCGTCACCCACGTGGTCCGGTCTTGAATCAGAAAAAGTCTGTTACAATGCCGGCTATACCAATGTTCACGAATTGATTCCGTGGCGCACTATCACCGGTCGTCAGCAACTTTATCAGGATCATTTGTGGATGCGTGCCTTTGGTGAAGGTTTCTGCGTTTATCGCCCGCCGATCGACACCAAAACGGTAACAACGGCAATCGAAGCCAAGGCTGGTGACAAGCCGCATCTGATTTTGAACTTCATAACCCCGCACCAGAAATGGGGTATCCATTCGACCTATTCCGACAATCTGTTGATGTTGACTTTGAACAGAGGCGGTCCGGTTGTCTGGATTTCGGAAAATGACGCTCAAAAGGCCGGTATTATGGATAATGACTGGGTGGAAGCTTTCAATGCCAACGGTTCGCTTGTTGCCCGTGTCATCGTTTCACAGCGCATGAAAGACGGAACAGTCTTCATGTATCATGCCCAGGAAAAAATTGTGAATGTTCCGGGCTCGCCTTTAACCAAACAACGCGGAGGGATCCATAACTCGGTGACCCGCGTTATTACCAAACCGACCCATATGATCGGCGGCTATGTCCAGCAATCATACGGTTTCAATTATTACGGCACTGTCGGCGCCAATCGCGACGAGTTTGTGGTGGTGCGCAAGCTTGACCATGTCGATTGGATGGATGGTGAAGAAAATTCAGCAATGAAGGAGGCCGCAGAATGAAGGTTCGCGCGCAAATAGGTATGGTTCTGAACCTTGATAAATGTATCGGTTGCCATACCTGCTCTGTCACCTGCAAAAATGTCTGGACGAACCGTGAAGGCGTTGAATACGCCTGGTTCAACAATGTCGAGACCAAACCCGGCATCGGTTTTCCCAAAGATTGGGAAAACCAAAAACGCTGGAATGGCGGCTGGATAAGAAAATCGAATGGCAAGATTCGTCCGCGCATGGGCGCAAAGTGGCGTGTTCTTTCCAAAATTTTTGCCAATCCCGATTTGCCGGAGATTGACGATTATTACGAACCGTTCGATTTCGACTATGAGCATTTGCAAACGGCAAAAGAGTCAAAAACCATGCCGGTTGCCCGTCCGCGCTCGAAGATTACCGGCGAGCGCATGGAAAAAATCAAATGGGGCCCGAACTGGGAAGATGTCCTTGGTGGCGAGTTTTCCAAGCGTTCCGAAGATTACAATTTTGCCAATGTCGAAAAAGAAATTTACGGCGAATTTGAAAATACATTCATGATGTATTTGCCGCGTCTTTGCGAACACTGCCTCAATCCTGCCTGCGTGGCGGTTTGCCCTTCAGGTGCGATTTATAAGCGCGAGGATGACGGTATTGTTCTCATTGATCAGGAAAAATGCCGCGGCTGGCGTATGTGTGTTTCCGGCTGTCCGTATAAGAAGATCTATTTCAACTGGTCTTCCGGCAAATCGGAAAAATGCATTTTCTGCTATCCGCGCATTGAAAGCGGTATGCCGACTGTTTGTTCGGAAACTTGTGTCGGGCGTATCCGTTATCTTGGTGTGATGCTTTATGATGCCGACAAGATTTCCGATGCTGCTGCTACAGAAGGCGAACAGGATCTTTATGAGGAACAATTGAAGATTTTCCTTGATCCGAATGACCCTGCTGTTATCGAACAGGCACGTAAAGACGGTGTTAGTGACGAATGGATTGAAGCTGCCCAACATTCACCTGTCTATCAAATGGCGATGAAATGGAAAGTAGCCTTTCCGCTTCACCCTGAATATCGCACTTTGCCGATGGTCTGGTATATTCCGCCGCTTTCGCCGCTGCAATCGGCAGCCGAAGCCGGCAAGCTTGCAATGGACGACTTTATTCCCAATGTCCGCTCGTTGCGCATACCCGTGCGTTACCTTGCCAATTTGTTGACTGCTGGCAAAGAAGCACCGATCGTTTCGGCACTTGAACGTATGCTTGCCATGCGTGCTTATATGCGTGCGAAATCTGTCGATGGTGAATATCGTCCGGAATATGCGGAAAAAGTCGGTATGACACCTGAAATGATCGAACACATGTATCAGGTCATGGCGATCGCCAATTATGAAGACCGTTTTGTCATTCCCACATCCCACCGTGAAGTGAGTGAAGATGCCTATGACCTGCGTGGGTCTTGCGGCTTTTCATTCGGCAACGGATGTTCGGGCGGCAATTCAAAGGGTGATCTTTTCGGCTCAAAGGGTAAGAAAGTCGTCACAACACCGACTGACTTATTGAAGGAGAGCGCGTAATGAATTCCGATCTCAAAATCATTTCCTTACTTTTAAGCTATCCGGAAGAAGAATTGCAGCAATCGGGAAATCTTATCAGAGCAACGCTCGATCAGCTTTCCGATCTTGATGCGTCAGAAATTGTCGGATTAAAAAGTCTGGTCTCGGCAATTTCCGATCGTGACATTTATGAAGTACAGGAAGACTACGTTTTGCTTTTTGACAGAACGCGGTCTTTGTCGCTCCATCTTTTTGAACATGTTTACGGTGAAAACCGCGATCGTGGACAGGCTATGGTCGACCTCAAGGACATGTATGACCAGGCCGGTTTTGAAATCGACGTTCACGAAATGCCAGATTATCTGCCGATGTTTCTGGAATTTCTGTCAACAAGAAGTGACGAGGAAGCCCGCCATCTTCTCGGCGAAACCCTGCACATCATTTCGGCTATCCGGCTAAGATTGCAAAAACGCGGGTCGGTTTATGCCGCAGCTTTTGTGGCACTTGAGAGCCTGTCTGGCAAAAGAGCCGACGAGGCACTAACAGCCGAAATCGTCAACCGTAAAGAAGATGACCCGAATGACCTTGAGGCTCTCGACCGCATCTGGGAAGAGGAAGCCATTACTTTCGGTGGCAACCAAGGTGAAAATGCTTGCGGGCCTGACCGGTTACAACGTCGCATCCGTGCCCAGCACCGCGATGCTTCTACGCAAATTTAAGGATAGAGAGATAATGTTGCACTTTTTCCATACACTCATATTCGGGGTCTATCCCTATATTGCTTTGACTGTTCTGGCACTTGGCTCGATTATCCGTTATGATCGCGAGCCTTATACATGGCGTGCCAGTTCCAGCCAGTTGTTGCGTCGTAAACAATTGATGTGGGGTTCTGTTCTTTTCCATGTCGGTGTGTTGTTTATCTTTCTAGGCCATTTTGTCGGGCTTCTTACACCGATTGCCGTTTGGGATGCCTTGGGCGTCAGTCATAGTTTCAAACAGATTGTAGCCATGACAGCCGGTGGCATTGCCGGAGCCATGGCCATTATCGGCGCAACAATGCTCGCCCACCGGCGTTTGTTCGACTCGCGGGTCAGGGCAACGTCAAGCACAACAGATACATTGATTATTCTTCTGTTGTGGGCACAGCTTTTCCTCGGCCTTGCAACCATACCCTTTTCGATGCAGCATCTCGACGGGCATGAAATGGTCAAGCTGATGGATTGGGCACAGGGAATATTCACCTTCAACCTTGCAGCTTCGAGCTATATCAGCGATGTGGCTTTCGTATTCAAACTGCACCTTTTCCTCGGTCTTACCATTTTGCTTTTGTTCCCGTTTACACGTCTCGTTCATATGCTGAGTGCGCCGGTGCGTTATATCTGGCGTACGGGATATCAGGTTGTTCGTAAAAAAGACCGCCTGCCCGTTCACATCCGTAGAGAAGTAACGGAGTAAAACTGCGGATAAAGGAGTAATTGTCTATGGCGACAACGGTAAAAGTCGAGCATTCGGGATTAAAAAAAATAGTGGTTTCCCCCTCCCCCACAAAGCAGGAAATCGACACGAGAATTCCACCGAAAGCCAAGCCGCTATTCAAAGAAGTCAGCGTCAATGGCGTTGTCATTCCCGAAGTCGATATTCTGCAAGAAGCACAAAATCATCCGGCTCCAACGCCGGGTGAAGCGCTTCTTGAAGCCGCGCGTTCATTGGTTATCCGTGAACTCTTGTGGCAGGAAGCAAAAAACAAAAATCTTGTTCCCGATAATGAAGACAGTGCACGGGAAGAGAGTGCTGTTGAAGATAATGGGGGAGAGGATAATGCCCGCCAGACAAAGCTTGATGCGGCAATCTCTGCCCTTCTTGAGAGTGAAATAAAAACACCTGAAGCAAGTGAAGAAGATTGCAAAGCGTTCTATGATCGTGACCCGTCACGCTTTTCAACCGAAACGATCTGGCAGGTCAGACACATTCTTGTTAGCGCTAATTCGAAAGACAAAAAAGCTTTCGATCAAGCACGAGAGAAAGCTTATGCCATTTTGGAACAGGTGAAGAAAAATCCGCAAAACTTTGCCACAATTGCGAAAGATATTTCTTCCTGCCCTTCAGCGGCTGAAGGTGGTAATCTTGGTCAGATAACACGGGGGTCGACTGTGCCGGAATTTGAAAATGCTTTGAAAAAAGCAAAAAAAACGGGGTTGTTGATGCAACCAGTCGAGAGCCGTTATGGTTATCATATTGTCGAAATAAACCAGATTATCCCCGGAAAAATTCTTCCGCTGGAATTGGTGAAAGAAAAAATCGCTGCCTGGCTCGAAGCGTCAAGCTGGTCAAAAGCTGTTCAACAATATATAGTAATTTTGGCCGGAAAATCCCATATCACGGGTATTGATTTAAAACCGGGTGAGGGACCTCTTGTCCAGTAAGGAGTTTAGAGAGTGCAAAAAACACCAGAATCAAAGTTGGTTGATCCTTTTGGCAGGAAGATCAGCTATCTGCGACTTTCTGTAACCGATCGTTGTGATTTACGCTGTGTGTACTGCATGGCGGAAGAAATGGTGTTTTTACCCAAAAAAGAGCTTCTGACAATCGAAGAACTCTACCGCGTTGCGAGCCGGATGATTGATCTTGGTGTCACCAAAATCCGTCTTACCGGCGGTGAACCACTGGTACGGCGCAACATTATGGTCTTGTTTGAAATGCTTGGGAAGCATCTCGGACATGGGCTTGAAGACTTGACACTGACAACCAATGGAACATTGCTTGCCCGTTATGCCGAGGCACTTGTTCAAAATGGTGTCAAACGTGTCAACGTGTCGCTTGATACACTTGACCCTGTCCGTTATCACCAGCTGACCCGTCGCGGTGATATTGCCCACGTACTTGCCGGTATTGACGCGGCACAAAAAGCCGGATTAAAAGTCAAATTGAACGCTGTTGCCATGCGTGGCGGCTTTCTCGGTGAAGTTGACGATCTCATCCGTTTTGCCCATGGGCGCGGTATGGATCTTACCGTCATTGAAGAAATGCCGATGGGCTATACCGGCCACGACCGTTATGAAACCTTCCTGTCACTCGGTGCTTTACGGAAAAGTCTTGAACAACGCTGGACACTGGTTCCGGATGCCCATTGTTCAGGCGGCCCTGCCCGTTATGTAACAGTCAAGGAAACGGGGGGCAGACTTGGGTTTATTACCCCGCTTTCTTGTGATTTCTGTGCTTCTTGCAATCGTGTGCGCATCGGTTCGACCGGCAAACTTTACCCTTGCATGGGGCAATCCGGCATGGTCGAATTGCGTGAAGCTATTAGAAGCTCCGAAAGTGACGAAAAACTGACAGAACTTATCCTGAAAGCAATCGACAGCAAGCCGAAGGGACATGAATTTTCAATCGAAAAAGATGGCATTTGCGGATTAAGCCGCCATATGTCCGAGCTTGGTGGCTGACGGCAATTCATCGTCAACATCATAAGCTTTGGGAGCCATTTCGGTAAAACTGAAAACACAGTGAAAAACCGGAAACAATGGTCGCACGACTTATTATCATTACAGAGCCCCCTAATTATTGTAACCGAAAGTGTGCACCCGGCCTCCACTCTATAAATCGGTGAGCTTTTAACGATGGTTGAACGCCATGAATTGTCGCTGGTTGAAACCGCTTGCCGTTATCTTTTTAAAGCATTTTCAGAATGAATGGAGCCGATTTTCAAAACATGCGTTGGACTTTCAAACCGGATTTTTGGTGTTTTATTTGATCAAACGAAAGAGTTCCAAAACGTCTTTCCGTCAGTCTAAAAAACAAAAATTTACGCAATCAATCAGTAATTCAAATAAAAAAAGCACTGTATTGGACTACAGTGCTTATCTCCCGTTTATCAACACTTCCGGTGATAAACATTAAGAATGAATGCGCTTTTTGAGAAGCATTCTCAAGCTATCTTCTAAAAGAATGCTTTTCTCTTTCCCGACTGAAGTTCTTTATCAAAATTCAACTTCGGAAGGCAAAGTTTTGTTGGCAAAAAACGCGTCAATATTTTCCACTACAAGATCGGACATTCTGTCGCGTGTTTCAATTGTGCCGCTGCCATGGTGGGGATAGAGAACTGCATTTTCAAGCGTATAAAATGCCGGATTGATATTCGGCTCGTTCAGATAGACATCAAGACCGGCCGTTTCCAATTCTTTGTTTTGCAAGGCTTTGATCATGGCGTCTTCATCGATAACCGTGCCGCGCGAAATATTGATAAGAGAACCACGGTTTCCAAGTGCTGCAATAACCTCTTTGGAAATGAGCTTCTCGGTTTCCTTGCCTCCGGTTACTGCAACAACCAGAATATCCGACCACTTGGCAAGTTCGACGAGCGAGGGGAAAAACTGATAAGCGACATCCGGTTTTTTATGGCGGCCATAATAGCCGATTGTGAGCCCGCAACTTTCAAACCGTTTGGCTATTGCATGTCCAATGCGTCCGAGACCGACGATACCAGCGCGTTTTCCGGCAGTTGTTTCTGTTAATGGCATCGGCCCTTTTTTGGCCCATTCACCGGAGCGTACATAATGATCACCAATAACGAGACGTCGGCGTGCGGCGAGCATCAACATCAATGCCACATCGGCAACATCATCAGTTAATACATCCGGCGTATTGGTTAAACGGATATTATGATCTTTCAAATCCTTGAGATTAACCTGATCAAACCCGGCTGTCACACAGGTGACAAGCTCGACTTGAGGCAATTTCGAAATCAGCCGATTATCAAAAACAATATGGCCAGTGCTAATAACCGCGCGGCAGTTCTGGCCGTTTTTTTGAACGAAATCACTCAAATCATCAGCCAAATCTGCACGCAATAAGTTATAACGCTTGCCGAGATCTTCCATCTGACGATCGCCAAGCGGACTAAGCACCATTATATCCTGTTTCAAGTCATTCTCCCTCTGGTTTTGAAATTATTCTCCTAAGAGAGATATTAATGAATGGAATCGTACTGTCTATCAAAATTTTCAGTTCTCACTATTCTTTCAATAATTCTTTCCAATATGTGTTCTAACAATTTCCTGTTTTTCCTCTTCGTCTTTTCTAAAGGTGCCTTTAATATCGTTCTGAAAAACATTATTAATTATGCTGTAAATCTCGTTTTGCGATTTTTAATTTAAAAGGAAACACCCGCAATGAATGAAGACCAATCTGTTATCGATCCTCAAAAACTTGACCGGCTCGCCGAAGTGGCTGTCAAGGTCGGTCTCAACCTGCAGAAAGGTCAAGATCTTGTTCTCACAAGCCCGCTCGCTGCACTCCCACTGGTGCGCCGGATTGCCCATCACGCTTATAAAGCCGGTGCAGGTGTTGTTACCCCTATTTTCAGTGATGAAGAAATGACACTTGGCCGTTTCAAAGATGCTCATGAGAAAAGTTTCGATAAGGCCGCAAGCTGGCTTTATGAAGGTATGGCAAGAGCCTATGCAAACGGGGCAGCGCGACTTGCTATTGCTGGCGATAATCCGTCACTTCTTGCAAACGAAGATCCTGCCAAGGTATCACGGGTTAATAAAGCCACATCACTTGCCTACCAACCGGCGCTCGAAAAAATTGCGGGCTTTGACATCAATTGGAATATTGTTTCCTATCCCAACCCGTCATGGGCGGCTGTGGTTTTTCCGGATTTGCCAATCATCGAGGCAACAAAAAAACTTGCCGACGCAATATTTGCTGCTTCCCGTGTCGATAAGCCGGATGCAATCGGCGCATGGAAAGATCATAATGCCAATTTGAAAAAACATGCAAAATGGTTGAATGACCAACGCTTCTCGGCTCTCCATTATAGTGGCCCCGGAACAGATTTGACGATTGGCCTTGCTGATGGCCACGAATGGCAGGGCGGTGCTTCAAAGGCAAAAAATGGTGTTATTTGCAACCCGAATATTCCCACCGAAGAAGTTTTCACAACCCCTCACGCCCATCGCGTTGAAGGTTATGTAAGCTCGACAAAGCCCCTATCCTATCAAGGCACATTGATAGATAAAATCAAAGTCCGTTTCGAAAAAGGGCGCATTGTCGAAGCGCACGCTTCGAAAGGCGAAAAAGTATTGCAACAGATACTTGATACCGATGAAGGTGCCCGCCATTTGGGCGAAGTTGCTCTCGTTCCCAATTCGTCTCCGATTTCTGCAAGCGGTCTTTTGTTCTATAATACATTGTTTGATGAAAATGCCGCCTGCCATATTGCCCTTGGGCAGTGCTATTCAAAATGTTTCTTGCGCGGTGCCGCACTTTCTAAAGAGCAAATTGAAAAACAAGGTGGCAATAAAAGCCTTATTCATATCGACTGGATGATCGGGTCCGGAGAAATCGATATTGACGGCATCACCGCTGATGGGAAAAAAGTTCCGGTCTTCAGAAAAGGCGAATGGGCTTAACTACGCCCATTTTTTTAAAATAAAGCCAGATTTGAGAAAGACGGATCTCGTTTTTTGCTAAAAATTCGAAATCCGTTTTTTAAAAATGGCTAAAAACAACAAAAAGGCCGGGGGAAAACCCGACCTTCCGTTATGCGTTGACTGCCAGTACATCCGTGGTCAATCATCGCGTTGTTAAGCCTTATCTGTGGTCGTTATCTCTGTTTTTCAAGACGATAACATTTATTTGTAATTAGAAATTGACATAAAAAGGTTAACAATCGGTTAATTTGCCAATTTGATCATTCATATTAAAGTGACATTATTTAACAATCCGATTTTTGATAAAACCCTTTAATGATTGCATATCTACTAAACCTTCATCCGATGACAATTTTAAAAAAATTTATGATTTGTCGTCCAATAAAAAATGACATTCTGTCATTTACAAAATTTTTTATGAGAAAACTTTTTGTCCTACCTTAAAATCGGCTTTCGCAACGATTATTTTTAAAAAAACAATGTTACATGCCTGAACCGAAGCGGTTGGAACAAATTCCCGCTTATAACCCAAGAACAATCGGATATGCCTGAGCTACCTGAAGTTGAGACTGTAAAGCGTGGTCTCGAACCAAGTTTCACCCATGCGAAGATAATAAACGTCAAGCAAAACCGGCCGGATTTACGTTTTCCATTTCCGGAAAATTTTCAATCCCGCCTTACCGGTCGTGAAATTATTGGCCTCGGACGGCGGGCTAAATATTTGCTTATCCATCTTGATAGTGATGAAACAATTATAAGCCATTTGGGTATGTCCGGGTCCTGGCGGGTGGAAAATAGAACGCCCGGTTCCTATTATTATGAAAAAAACAAGCTAGCGGCACATGACCATTTTGAAATGGATATCAAAACGGTGAAGGGCGAATTTTTGCATGCCGTCTATAATGACCCGCGCCGTTTCGGCTTTATGCTGTTGACAAAAACCGCCGATCTTGAACGCCATAAATTATTGGCCCATTTAGGCCCCGAACCAACAGGAAATGGTCTTTCCGGTGCTTATCTTAACGAGGTTCTGCGTAACAGGACAGCCCCTCTTAAAGCCGCACTTCTTGACCAGACCATCATTGCCGGACTTGGAAATATTTATGTCTGCGAGGCCTTATGGAGAAGTCACCTTTCTCCGAAACGGAAATCATTAACACTCGGGAAAAAATCGGCACCAGCACAACAAAAATCGGAATTGCTCGCACAAAATATCCGTGATGTTATCAACGAGGCGATAGAGGCAGGCGGCTCTTCCTTGCGCGATTACGTCCATACAGATGGTTCGCTCGGCTATTTCCAACACCATTTTTCGGTTTATGGCCGTGAAGGAGAACCATGCCCCCAATGCGGAAAGCCAATAAAACGCATTGTCCAATCCGGTCGCTCGAGTTTTTACTGCACGCATTGTCAAAGGTGATGCCGAAAAGTTGTAAAAGCGGAAAATACAATATCGAATATAATTAGACCGATGTGAACATCGCCAAAAATGATGTTAACAACTTGCAAAACGGCTTAAGAGGCTTAAAGTCGTTTTCCAGTCAACAAACCGCAGGTGCCTGTCATGCTTGATAAAGTTTTATCCCGTCTTGATTCAAATCTTGATAATAGTCTCGAACATCTTTTCGAACTTTTACGTATTCCCTCTATTTCCACCGATCCCAAATATAAAGAGGATTGTCGCAAAGCTGCCGATTGGCTGGTAAATGATTTGAAATCGATCGGTTTTGAAGCTTCGCGCCGTGATACCACAGGCAATCCTATGGTTGTTGCCCATCATCCGGGGCCGACAAAAGATGCACCCCATGTTCTGTTTTATGGTCACTATGATGTGCAGCCCGTTGACCCCCTTAACCTTTGGGAAGATGATCCCTTTGACCCGAAAATAAAACAGTTAAACGGTGAAAAGGTTATTGCTGCGCGCGGCGCCGGTGATGACAAGGGACAGCTTATGACCTTTGTCGAGGCTTGCCGTGCTTTTAAAAAGGAAACCGGTACCCTTCCGATTGAGATCACAATTCTGTTCGAGGGAGAAGAAGAATCCGGCTCACCTTCACTACAACCGTTTTTACATGCCCATAAAGACGAGTTGAAAGCCGATTATGCTCTGGTTTGTGATACCAGCATGTGGGATGCCGATACACCGTCCATATCCATTGCGTTAAGAGGCATGGTAAGTGACGAAATCATTATCCATGGTGCCGATCGCGATCTTCATTCCGGTCATTTTGGCGGTGCTGCAGCAAATCCTATTCAAATTCTTGCAAAAATTATTGCAGGCCTGCACGATGAAAACGGCCATGTAACCCTTAAAGGATTCTATGACGGGGTTGAAGAAACACCGGAAGCTGTTTTGAAATCCTGGAATGCACTCAATCGTGGCCCTAAAGAATTTTTAGGACCTGTCGGCTTATCGATTCCGGCGGGCGAAAAAGGCCGTTCCGTCCTTGAACTCGTATGGGCAAGACCGACCGCCGAGGTCAATGGCATCAGCGGCGGCTATGAAGGAGAAGGCTTCAAGACGGTCATTGCTGCCAAAGCCAGTGCAAAAATTTCTTTCAGACTTGTCCACAAACAGGATCCGGCAAAAATCAGAAAATCATTTCGTGATTATGTTCGCTCACAAATTCCGGCTGACTGCTCTGTCGAATTCAAAGATCATGGGGCTTCACCAGCAATCGAACTGGCCTATGATTCGCCCCTTGTTCAACTCGCCAAGAAAGCTTTGACCGAAGAATGGCACAAACCGGCTATTCTTGCAGCCATGGGCGGCTCGATTCCGATTGTCGGCGATTTCCAATCTTTCCTCGGAATGGAATCGCTGCTTGTCGGTTTCGGATTGGATGACGATCGCATCCATTCGCCGAATGAAAAATATAATCTCAAATCATTCCATAAAGGACAGCGATCCTGGGCAAGAATTCTAACTGCCTTGAGTAATAAATAGGATAATAAGAATGGCTAAAATACGCGTTCACAAAGGCGATTTGCCTGACCTGAAACATTATAATGTCAAGGAAGTTGCCATTGACACTGAAACTTTGGGACTGCACCCCCATCGCGACCGGCTCTGCGTCGTCCAGATTTCACCGGGAGATGGCACAGCCGATGTTATACAGATTGCCAAAGGGCAAAAGACAGCGCCCAATCTTGTAAAAATCCTTAAAGATCCGGATATAACCAAGATATTCCACTTCGGACGTTTTGACCTTGCTGTATTGGCTTTGACCTTCGGCGTCATGCCGAGACCGGTTTTCTGCACAAAAATAGCCTCGAAGCTCACCCGAACCTATACAGACCGGCACGGTTTGAAGGACTTGGTCGCCGAACTTCTTGAAATAAATATTTCCAAACAACAGCAATCCTCGGACTGGGGGGCTGATGAGCTTTCACCGGCACAGGTTGAATATGCCGCAACGGATGTTCTTTATCTGCACCGGTTAAAGGAAATACTAGCGGCAAGGTTGATCAGGGACGGACGCGAGAGTGTGGCGAAATCATGTTTCGAATTCCTGCCATCAAGGTCGGAACTTGATCTTATCGGCTTTCCAGAAGTCGATATTTTCGCCCATAGTTGATTCGCAAAACATAGTTTTAAATTACAAAACGCCGGTTTTCCGGCGTTTTTTTATAATTTGTTTACCATAGTGAAGAGCTTTTGACTTAAAAGCCCTAAAAAAATGCTCATTCGACTTGCTGTGGCATTTTTGCTACAGACTTTGTAACCACACAAACTATATTGAACTCAATCGCAATACATTTCGCGTGGAGTTAACAAATGAAAATAAAATATCTCGTTGCTGCTTCGGCTTTGGCTTTAACCGCTGCTTCCAGCGCACAAGCTGCTGACGTTGTCATGAATCAGGAACCGGCTCCGGTTGTTGCCGCTCCTGCTTTCTCCTGGACCGGCTTCTATGCTGGTGGTCAAATCGGTGGTTCATGGTCTGACACAGACCAGAAGATCAAAGGCCGTAGCAATGCAAAAGACTTTGCCGGCTTCGGCAAATCCTTCTCACCGGATCCGTCAGGTTTCATCGGCGGTCTTTATGCCGGTTACAACTATGATCTTGGCAACAATATCGTAATTGGTGCCGATACCGACTGGATCTGGGGCGACATGGACGAAAGCGACAGCAAGTCCTACCTCAAAGGCCAAGAAGGCGAATACAAAGTTAGCGGCAAGATCAAAGAAAAATGGGCTGGATCAACCCGTGCTCGTATCGGCTACGCAATGGATCGCTGGATGCCTTATTTTGCTGGCGGTGTTGCTTATGCCAAGATCGACTCGGACGCCAAGTTCTCGGGTGCTCGTAACAGCAAGGTCAGTGATAGCGATACTTTGACCGGCTATACTCTGGGTGCCGGCGTTGATTATGCTATGACCGACCACATCATCCTTCGTGCTGAATATCGTTACACCGACTTCGGTGACCAAGACTACGGCAACAAGGACTTCAAATATAATGTAGATTACAAGACCAACGATGTACGCGTTGGCGTTGCCTACAAGTTCTAATTCTTCTCTGAAGAATTGAAAAAAAAGCCCCACAGAAAACTGTGGGGCTTTTTTTGTCTTATTCAAATAAACTTTCCAATTTTCAGAGAACCTGATATATCGCCAATGCATGTCTTTTACGTGAAGTATATCAGGCATATGAATTATCTGTTTTGAAACGAGCGGAGAATTTGCGAATCATAGCAATTCGACGATTTTTGATCCCGATCAAACGGGGTTTAAAGCTTTTTGCCGAATTGAATCGCATTAAATTTCCCCGTTTTTTCAAGCACTTTCACATTTTATTGAGGTTTTTTATTCAGTTTTTGTGAGGTGTGTCTTTCGTGCTACAGCAATTCTTATCCGGATAAACTATATAGGTTCAGACGGCATTTTATTGCATTGGAGAATAAAAATGAAAATTAGATATCTTATTGCTGCTTCTGCAGCTGCTCTTACAGCAGCTTCTTCAGCACAAGCTGCTGACGTTGTAGCAAATCAGGAGCCAGCTCCTGTTGTTGCAGCTCCTGCTTTCTCTTGGACCGGTTTCTACGCTGGTGCTCAGATCGGTGGTTCTTGGTCAGATACAGACCTTAAGGGCAAGTACAAAGGTCAAGGCGACGCATGGAGCCGTAGACAGGGCTTCTCACCTGATCCGTCAGGCTTCATCGGTGGCATCTATGCCGGTTATAACTATGACCTCGGCAACAATATTATCATCGGTGCCGATACCGACTGGGTATGGGGCGACATGGACGAGAGCGACAAACGCTCTGTTACATATAGCGATGGTGACACCGGTTCTTTCCACGGCAAGTTGAAAGAACAGTGGGCTGGTTCTACCCGTGCACGTGTCGGCTATGCAGTTGATCGCTGGATGCCTTACATTGCTGGTGGTGTTGCTTATGCCAAGGTTGATTCGAGCTTCCGTCTGAAAGATGCTAACGGCAAGGTAATGTCCGGTTATTCAGCTAGCGATAGCGATACACTCGTCGGTTGGACAATCGGCGCTGGTTTCGACTATGCTATGACAGACCACATCATCTTGCGTGCTGAATATCGTTACACCGACTTCGGTGACGAAGACTACAGCAAGAACAACGTCAAGTACAATGTTGACTACAAGACCAACGATTTCCGCGTTGGTGTAGCTTACAAGTTCTAATTTAAACGAACTTTGTTTTGAAAAGGCTCCGTATTTTACGGGGCCTTTTCTTTTTCTCGATTTTTCAGTTTTCTTTCTGTTTCATCTCATGATAAAGCCATGCATCATGAGTGTATATGACCCTGACCTGATAACGTTACGAATTATTAGCCCGATCTTCACCCTTGCTTGAACATTGCAATGGTATGGAAGGTCGGGAGTTCAATGATTGCAAAACAGTAACGCCTACAGGAATTTTTAACATGTCAAATAAAGACCAAGCCATGGATTATTCAAAAACCCTTTATCTGCCTAAGACCGATTTTCCTATGCGTGCCGGCCTTCCCCAAAAAGAACCGGAAATTGTCAAACGTTGGGAAGACATGGATCTCTATGGTGCATTACGCAAACAGGCAGTTGATCGTCCCCTTTATGTTTTGCATGATGGTCCTCCTTATGCCAATGGTGACATTCATATCGGGCATGCATTGAACAAGATCTTGAAAGATACCATCGTGCGGTCTTTCCAGATGCGTGGCTATAATGCCAATTATGTACCCGGCTGGGATTGCCATGGCCTGCCTATCGAATGGAAGATCGAAGAAAAATATCGGGCAAAGGGCAAGAATAAAGACGATATTCCGATTAACGAATTCCGTCAGGAATGTCGGGAATTTGCCAAACATTGGGTCAAAATCCAGTCGGAAGAATTCAAACGGCTTGGCATTATCGGCGATTTCAAGAATCCTTACACAACGATGGCATTCCATGCGGAGGCACGTATTGCCGGTGAATTGATGAAATTTGCCATGTCCGACCAGCTTTATCGCGGCTCCAAACCCGTTATGTGGTCGGTTGTCGAAAGAACCGCTTTGGCCGAAGCGGAGGTCGAATATCACGATGTTGAATCCGACACAATCTGGGTCAAATTTCCGGTTCTGAAAGCCAAGGCCGATGATTTGTCGGGAGCTTTTGTCGTCATCTGGACAACCACACCATGGACAATTCCCGGTAACCGTGCTGTTGCCTATTCTTCGCGTATTCCTTATTGGCTTTATCAGGTGGTGGATGCCGAAAATGATTATGGCCCGAAGCCCGGTGAAAAACTGATATTTGCTGAGGCGCTCGCTGAAGAAAGTGCAAAAAAAGCAAAACTGACTTTCAGAAAGCTTCGCTCATTGAATCCTTCTGAGCTTGATACGATGCTGCTTTCGCATCCGCTCAAAGGTTTTGCCAATGATTATGCCTTTAAAGTTCCCCTGCTTGATGGCGACCATGTCACGGCGGATTCCGGTACCGGTTTTGTCCATACAGCTCCAAGCCATGGGCGTGAAGACTTTGAAGTATGGGTTGCCAATAAAGGGAAAATCGAAAGTCTCGGCATCGATTCATCAATTCCGTTTCCGGTTGATGATGCGGGATATTATACAAAAGATGCCCCCGGTTTTGGCCCCGATCGCGAGGGCGGCGCTTCGCGTGTTATTGATGATAATGGTAAATATGGCGACGCCAATAAAACCGTAATCGCCCTCTTGATTGAAAAAGACATGCTCTTTGCCCGCGGGCGTATCAAGCACTCTTACCCGCATAGCTGGCGGTCGAAAAAACCTGTTATCTTCCGCAACACGCCGCAATGGTTTGTCTATATGGACAAGAAACTCTCTGACGGAACCACATTGCGCGAACGCGCCCTCAAGGCCGTTCAGGATACGCGTTTTGTACCACCGGCAGGACAAAACCGTATCGGAGCCATGATGGAAGATCGTCCTGACTGGGTATTATCCCGTCAACGCGCCTGGGGTGTTCCGATTGCAATTTTCGTTAAAGAAAATGGCGAAATTCTCAAAGACGAGGCTGTCAACAAGCGCATTGTCGAAGCTTTTGAAAAAGAAGGTGCCGATGCCTGGTTCAAGGAAGGAGCCAGAGAGCGTTTTCTCGGTGAACATGCAAAAGAAGATTGGCAACCGGTTCATGACATTCTTGATGTCTGGTTCGATTCGGGCTGCACACATGTCTTTACACTCGAAGACCGACCCGATTTGAAATGGCCGGCCGATCTTTATCTTGAAGGCTCGGATCAACACCGCGGCTGGTTCCACTCGTCAATGCTTGAAAGCTGCGGAACGCGTGGAAGAGCTCCCTATAATACTGTTTTGACACACGGCTTCACGCTCGATGAACAAGGCAAGAAAATGTCGAAATCATTGGGGAATACTGTCGCGCCTCAAGATGTTATCAACACTTCCGGTGCCGATATTTTACGCCTTTGGGTCATGACAACCGATTATTGGGAAGATCAGCGTCTGGGAAGAAATATCATTCAGACCAACGTCGATTCCTATCGGAAACTCCGCAATGTTATTCGCTGGATGCTTGGTACGCTTGCCTATGACGAGGGCGAAAATATCGCCTATGAAGATATGCCGGACCTTGAAAAGTTCATGCTGCATCGCCTTTACGAGTTGGACAGGCTTGTCAACGAAGCTTATGACGGTTTCGATTTCAAGCGCATTACCCGTGCATTGCTCGATTTTTCAATCGTTGACCTCTCGGCTTTCTATTTCGATATCCGCAAAGATTCGCTTTATTGCGATGCGCCTTCTTCTATAAAGCGCAAATCAGCAATCCATGTTGTGCGCGAGATTTTTGAACGCATGGTCACATGGCTTGCTCCGATGTTGCCATTCACAATGGAAGAAGCCTGGCTTGAACGGCATCCGGAAAGCAAATCGGTTCACTTCGAACAATTCCGCAAAACGCCTGATAGCTGGTGCGACAATGAACTGAATGAACGTTGGCGCAAAATCCGTCAGGTCCGTAAAGTTGTCACAGGTGCACTTGAACTTGAAAGAGCTGAAAAACATATTGGCTCTTCTCTGGAAGCAGCCCCCGTTGTCTATATTTCCGACCTTGATTTGTTGAAAGCGGTCGAGGGGATGGATATGGCGGAAATTGCGATCACAAGCGATATTGTCATTACCAATGCTGAAGCCCCGAAAGATGCTTTCCGGCTTGATGATGTCAAAGGTGTTGCTGTGGAATTTCATAAAGCTGACGGTAAAAAATGTGCCCGTTCATGGCGCTATACACAGGATGTTGGCAGTGATCCCGAATATCCTGATGTGTCTGCACGTGATGCTGCCGCCTTACATGAACTCCATGCACTCGGGAAAATCTGATCTCAATAAAAAACACTGGCAAAGTTTTTCCTCTTTGCCAGTGAAGACTGTCTCTTGAGTGAACTTCACTACTTCCTGGTTGGTAGGGATTGCCGTCGAGGCATATGTCATGATAAGGAAATGAACTATAGGTGCCAATCAACGGCATAAATCATGGTTGTTATCTGCCTCAGGGTGGAATGGTGAAAGCAATTTTTGGCGGCACAGCCGGGAAAACGGATTAGCAGTGAAGAAACGCGAAGTAGCATTTATTGTATCGAGTATGGTTACGGCCGGTCTTATGCTGACAGGATGTGGTGTTTCCAGTCCGACTTATGGAACAGACAAATCCACGGGCAAGCAACTGATTGACGATTTTTCGAATATTGCATCAATCAGATCCAACACCAATAAAAATCAGATTGACACCAAACCGCGCCCCGAGCTTGTTCGTCCGGCTCCCGGCGCAAAAGGTGTGCTACCACAACCGCAAACCAACGTTGCCCAGACCGGAACACCTGATTGGCCGGAATCGCCGGAACAGAAGCGGCAGAGATTGCGCGACGAAGCCACGGCGAACCAGAACAATCCAAATTATGTTTCCCCCATTGTTCCTGATAGCGGCAAAGAAACAAAACCGACCGGATCGACCGATTGGCTTGACGGTATTCACCGCAACGAGCAGGTCAATAACGATAAGGAACAACGTGCCGAATATTTACGCCGCAAAAAAGAAAATGAAGGTGGCTCTCCAACCACACGCAAATATTTAAGCGAACCACCCCTGAGTTATCGTCAACCGGCTGCCTCCGCACCAGTTGGAGATAAAGGCGAGGATGAAGCGAAAAAAGAGCGTGAGAGGAAAAAAGCACTCAAAGAAAGCTCGGGCAAAAAGAGCTGGTGGCCTTTCTAAATATCAAGGCAATACCCTGTTCTTGAAATCTTTATTCTTTTGTCGAGACACTCCTGTCCTTTTCCGATAGAGGAAAGTTGGATTTTATTTATTTGAAGAACATGAGGACTGTTCGTTTTTTAACTAAAACATTCATTTTTTAACTAAAACACCGGCGAAGTCACTCCGTTTTTCTGTTCAAAACGTCTGCCCCTCCCGTCTCACACGTCATATTACCTTTTTTGCCGCATGTTCCATTGACCTCACTCATCACATGTTACATCAACAATGTGAAAAAGTCGGAACTTGTAGCACGATGTTCCAGCCGGTTCCGGATTGAAACTTTTCGCCCCATCAAACGGATATAGCGATGGGTGCATATATAATCTATTTGTCTCGATAAATGTGGCTATTCGGCCAACCTCTAAACTTACCTCGATTGAACGCCTCGTCGTTCATTTTTATTCATGAAACGCATGATAAAAATAATATTCGCTGTTTCATTCGCTCACTTGTTTCGAATGCTTGATAAGCCAATCTTCAGTCAATAAAAATTTCCGGTTGTGCCTCCAAACCGGTCATTGATTAAACAGACTATTCAGGAACGGTTAGACTTCTCGAACGGATTGGATATCCTAAAATAGGTGTTTCCCACCCTTTCCAGGTTCAAGATTTTAAAATCTTCTTCGCTTCTTGGGGGCAAAAAAACTGTCATGCTTGTTATGTCATGCTTGCTATACAGTGTTTCTCACCATTTTCCACCCGATCATTCGAAGCGTTCGACTTTCAAACTTTACTTTTATCAAATAACCTCGAGCGGCTGTTTTCGTGTCGGTGGCAAAAATATTTTATCAAGTCGCTGCAGAACATCTTGATCAAGTGTGAGATCAAGCGCTTTGGTGTTTTCACGCAAATGTTTGATTGATGAGGTCTTCGGGATAGCAATCATCAACGGATTGCGGATAACCCATGCAAGAGCAAGAACCGATGGTGCAACATTGAGCTTTCCGGCAATGTCCAGAAGATCACGGTTTTTCATGATACGGCCCTGTTCGATCGGGGAATAGGCCATGACAGGAATATTATGATTTTCACACCATGGGATAAGATCGAATTCCGGTCCTCGACGTGACAAATTATAAAGTATCTGGTTGGTCGCAATATGACCTTTTGGGGCTATTTGTGCAAGATTTTCCATGAGTGCGGTATCGAAATTGCTAACCCCCCATGCGCCGATTTTGCCTTGTGTAACAAGTTTTTCCAGAGCTTCCACGGTTTCGCTCAAAGGAACGCTGCTTTGCCAATGAAGAAGATAAAGGTCGATTTTTTCGATTTTTAAATTTTTAAGGCTACGTTCGCATGCTTCGATTGTGCCTTTTCGTGAAGCATGGCTCGGCAAAACTTTTGAAACAACAAAGGCATCGTCACGTCGCCCGGCAAGCGCTTTACCAACCACTCTTTCGGAACCACCATTTCCATACATTTCAGCCGTATCAATGAGCTTCAATCCGAGATCAAGGCCGGCACGCAGAGAATCAGCTTCAATGTCTGCGGGAGAAATCCCCTCTCCCATACCCCATGTCCCCTGTCCTAAAGCAGGTACGATCGAACCATTTGGGAATGTTACTGTTTTCATCATTCTTCCCTTTTTCCAGCAAAAAATTTTTTTAGTAAACTGGAAGCCTGTCTTTCGCCCAAGCCCGAATAAACTTCCGGACGATGATGACATGTTGGCTGACTATAGAAGCGGACGCCATGCTCAACCGCACCACCTTTTTCGTCGCTTGCAGCAAAATAAAGTCTCCTGATACGGGCAAAAGATATGGCAGCTGCGCACATTGTACAGGGCTCCAATGTCACATAAAGGTCGCAATCGACCAATCGCTCGCTTTGAAGTGCCTCGCATGCCAAACGAATAACCCGCATTTCCGCGTGACCTGTCGGATCAAATTTTTTATGCGTAAGATTGGAAGCCTTGGCGATTACCCGACTGTCCTTGACAATGACGGCACCAACCGGCACTTCGTCATTGGCATTTGCCGAAATTGCCTCTTCAAGCGCTATTTCCATCGGCGTTTTTGTCATTTTTGCCTTTCAATTATTTTGAAGCGCCGGAACAATTGGATTTTATCCGCCGTTTATGTCATTTATGGCAGTTTATCAGAAAACAACTGACGAAAGAGATTCCATATCAGAAAAAAATAAGCTAGAGCGGTAAAAAAATTAACAATGCGCCCCGGTGCTTCTAAAGGATGATGTGAGATGACATATGATCGCGGCAATAAGAAACCGCAAAATGACCGGGGGGACACAAGAAATAATTTTGACCCACGTGGAAAAAAAGACACGAGAACCCCGAAGGTAAAAACCGGTGATGAAAGTGATGGCAGTGAACGCATTGCCAAAAGGTTGGCACGTGCCGGAATAGCCTCGCGGCGGGATGCCGAAACCATGATTGCTGCCGGCCGTATTGCGGTGAATGGCAAGGTTCTTGATACCCCCGCATTCAATGTCAAACGCACCGATGCAATTACTGTTGATGGAAAACCTTTGCCCCCCATTGAGCGCACCCGCGTCTGGCTTTACCATAAACGCGCCGGACTGGTGACGACCAACCGTGATCCGGAAGGTCGGCCAACTGTGTTCGACAGTCTTCCGGAAGGTATGCCACGCGTGCTTTCGGTCGGGCGACTCGATATCAACACCGAAGGTTTGCTGCTCCTGACCAATGACGGGGGACTTGCGCGGGTTCTTGAATTGCCATCAACCGGCTGGGTGCGCAAATATCGTGTCCGTGCTCATGGCAAAGTCACGCAAGCCGATCTTGACGCGTTGAAAGATGGTATTGCCATAGATGGCATTTTTTACGGTGCTGTAGAAGCAACACTTGAGCGCGAACAAGGAACAAATGTCTGGCTGACAGTGGCTTTAAGAGAAGGTAAAAACCGCGAGGTCAAGAATATTCTGGGCGCTCTGGGCTTGACTGTCACGCGCCTTATCCGCATCTCCTTCGGTCCCTTTCAACTTGCCGATCTTGAAGAAGGCGCTGTACGTGAACTGAAAGGGCGCACACTGCGCGACCAATTGGGCGAACGCCTTATCGAAGAGGCCAATGCCGATTTCGATTTGCCAATTTTGAAGCCTTTTTCCAATGCCCCTGTTGTTGGAGAACAAAAGCTGCGTGAAAAGCCTACTGTTTCGGATGACGGCTGGATTTCTTCAACACCGGAAGCACCCCGCTTTAATAGACGTTGGAAAAAAGCCGATTTTGCCGAACGTGGCCGCGACCAGCTTTCAACAAGGCCGGACAGTTTCAATAAACGGGGCGGTAAGTTCGTGAGAAGTTCTGCTCCCCTTAAGAAAGCTTTCGAGAAAAAGCCTGAAGCAGAACCGCAACGATTGCGTAGCGCCAATGTCTGGATGGCTCCCGGCGCCCGCCCTCAAACCGCGCATAAAAAATTCTGGCGCATGAGAGACGAAGAGGAAAGAAACGACAACGGCTTTGAAGAAAGAGCCGCCCGCCGTCATCCTCATCGCGCTTCACAGGGTGAAAGCGACACACATTTCAACCACCGTGAGAAACATTTCGACAAATCGAACCGCAAACCGGATTTCAAACAGAAATTCCGGAAAGACCGCTCGTTTGAAGATGATGATGCCTCACGGGGCGATAGAAAAAATCGGGATTATAAGAAAACCGGAAATTATGCTGGAGCAATAAAAGAGCGGTCGGGCTATGGTCACGACCGTGGTTTTGAAGGCGGGAAAAAACAGTTTCAGCATCATTCAGGGGGAGCTGGCGAAAGACCGGCAAGAAAATATAATACAGAGCGGAAATTTTCCGAAAGGCGGGAATTTAATGCCCCTGAACGGAAGTTTGATCACCCTCGAAAAAACTATCGCAGTTCTTCTGAACATCACGAAGGTGGATTTGACTTTCCACGCCGTCATGACAGGAAGAAAAATCCGGAAGAGCAGAACCAGAAAAGATCATCCGGTTTTTCCGGCAACCGTTCCGAAAAACCATTTTCTTCAAAAAATGACCGCAGCGGGAAGAAAGCTTTTACCGGCAAGCCCGAAAAAGCAGGCAAATTTCTAGATCGTAAGGGCGGCGCCAAAGGAAACGGACGTTCCGGTGGAGAACGTTCCGGTAGCCAACGTTCCGGACGGTCAAATGGAGGATCAGGTGCGGGTCGTCGGCGGTAAGTTCTCCGGACGCCATCTTGCAACGCCCACAGGACAGGCAATCCGTCCGACAACAGATCGCACGCGTGAAAGCCTGTTCAATATTCTGGGATCGCGACAAGAGAATTTCTGGAATGGCAAACGCGTGCTTGATCTCTTTTCAGGAACCGGAGCGCTCGGCATAGAAGCACTTTCGCGCGGTGCAGAGACATGCACTTTTGTCGAACAGTCGGTTGAGGGACGCGGACTAATCCATGAAAATATAGAAGCCTTCGGATTACAAGGCGTTACCCGACTATTGCGCCGTGATGCAACCCGTTTAGGACAGATCGGAACAATGCAACCATTCGATGTTGTTTTTGCCGACCCGCCTTATGGGCATGGTCTGGGAGAAAAAGCTTTTTCTGCCGCTATCGAAGGCCAATGGGTAAGAAACAATGCGCTTTTTGTGCTTGAAGAGACAAAAGAAGCCACAATTCGCTTACCCGACATTTTTAAGCTTGACGACGAGCGCCATTATGGTGGCACAATTATTTATATATATATGTTACAATTGTGATTATACATTCGCGAGAGGATTTGCCTGTGCCTGAATTCATGAGAAAAACAATGTTAAAAGCGGCGCTTGGCGCTATCCTGTCTTCTACCGCGCTTCTTCCCCTTTATGCGCAACAACATAGTCAATCAACTGTTATACAACAAAAAATGACTGTTTCAGCCAGTCCGGATCTTCCGGAAATCACAAAATCGGGTCCGACGCAAAGCTTCACCTTGAAAAATGGCCTTCAAGTTGTCGTGATTGAAAATCATCGGGCACCGGTTGTCACGCAAATGATCTGGTATCATGTCGGTTCTGCCGACGAACCGAAGGGGCACACCGGCATTGCCCATTTTCTTGAACATTTGATGTTCAAAGGCACAGCAAATCATAAAGATGGCGAATTTTCGAAATTCATCGCCAAAATAGGTGGCGAAGAAAATGCTTTCACCTATTATGATTACACCGGTTACTATCAAAGCGTTGCTTCCGATTATCTCGAAACAATTATGGAATTCGAAGCAGACCGGATGGAAAATCTGGTTTTGACAGACGAAGTGATAGCGCCGGAAAGAAACGTGATCATTGAAGAAAGACGTATGCGTACCGATAATAATCCGGATGCAATGCTAGCCGAGGAAACGCGGGCAACATTATTTATGAACAGTCCCTACCATAATCCGGTTATCGGCTGGAAACAGGAAATGGAAAAGCTGACACGCGATGACGCGATCGCTTTCTATAACAAATATTATACCCCGAACAATGCAACCCTCATTATTTCCGGCGATGTTACGGCCGAAAAAGTGCGTGAACTCGCGACAGAGATCTACGGAAAACTACCTGTCCGTTCGCAGATTGGTCCGCGTATTCGCCCTCAGGAGCCTGAAAAGCAAACGCTACGCACGGTGACAATGCACGACCCGCGGGTGAGCGAGCCAAGTTTCCAAAAAATGTGGGTGGTTCCTTCCTATCACAATGCAAAAGACAAAAAAGAGGCTCAAGCACTCGATTTACTTGGAGAGATTCTCGGTGGCGCACCACGTGGACGGCTCTATCAGACATTGGTTGTAAAAAACGGTTCGGCAGCATCAGTGGGAGCAAATTATAGCGGCAATGCAGTCGACGACGGTGTATTTTACCTCTATGGAATGCCGCGGGGAGACGCAAGTCTTGAAGATGTTCAAGAACAAATTGCTCATGAACTTACCGAAATACGGAAAAATGGCGTGACAAAGTCCGAACTTGATCAGGCACGCAACCGCTTTATCAAGAATATGATTTTTTCACTGGACAGCCCTTCCGGTCTCGCGCAAATTTACGGTAGCTCCCTTTCGGTCGGGATGACTATAGAAGATGTAACTGAATGGCCTGATAGACTGAAAGAAGTGACAACAGATGATATAAAAGCGGTCGCCAATCGCTATCTTGATCCCGACAAAAGCGTTACCAGCTATTTGTTACCTCCGGCTAGCGAAAAAACATCCGCAAATGCAGATCAAAAGAAGAAAAACCAATGAGGATTGCTATGAACAAGAAATCGAATATTTTTCATTGTGCTTCAATCCTCGCATTCTCGCTTTTTTTGAGTCTCGGTTTGGGAGTAACAACCGCAAGTGCCTTGAATATAGAAAATGTAACATCAAAAAAAGGAATCCATGGTTGGCTTGTTGAAGACAGAACTGTGCCGGTTGTAGCAATCCAATTTTCCATTGGTGGTGGAACAACACAGGATCCGGAAGGCAAAGAAGGTTTGGCAAATTTGATGACCGGGCTTTTTGATGAAGGTGCCGGTGATTTTGACTCCCAATCCTTCCAGGGGCGGCTTGATGATCTCGGTGCAGAAATGGCATTTTCGGTCAATCGTGACCGGATGCGCGGCAGCATGAGAGTGCTCGCCGATAATCGCAAAGAGGCTTTCAACCTGCTTGCACTTGCTGTTCAGAAGCCCCGCTTTGATGATGACGCCATTGATCGCATTCGTGAACAATTGGTGGCTGAACTCAAAGCATCTGAAAAAGACCCGAAAACCATCGCCCAAAATCGTCTTTTGACATTGATCTACGGCAAACATCCTTATGCCCGTCGAGGGGAAGGAACACCCGAAACGCTGATGAGTATAAATCATGATGATCTCGTCAAGGCACATCACAATATGTTTGCCCGCGACAATATCCATATCGGCATTGTGGGTCCTGTTTCACCGGATGATGCCGCAACAATCATTGATCAAATATTTGGCGACTTGCCAGAGAAAGCCGAGCTTCAAAAAGTAGAAGAAGCAAAACTTAATCTGGGTGGTATGGCGAATGTCAATTATAATTTGCCACAAACATCCTTGATGCTTGTCTATCCGGGCATCAAACGTAATGACCCGGATTTTTTTGCTGCCTATTTGATGAATTATGTTCTGGGTGGACCCGGTCTTACCTCGCACCTGTTCTCGGAGGTGCGTGAAAAACGCGGCCTTGCTTACACTGTCGGTTCGTCTTTGATGCTTTATGACCATTCGGCAAGTTTGGCTATTTCTACCGGCACCCGTTCGAGCGAAGCTCAAAAAACCCTTGCAACCATTCGTAATGAAGTGAAAAGGATGGCCGATGAAGGTGTGAGCGAACAAGAACTCGAAGATGCAAAAAGTTACGTGATCGGTTCTTATGCTGTCCAAAATATGGGGTCATCCTCGGAAATTGCGGCAACACTCGTCGGCTTGCAGGATGAAAAATTACCTATTGATTATATTGATCAAAGACGCGCACTTATCGAGGCTGTAACGCGCGATCAGGTCAAGGCGATCGCAGAGAAGTTACTTCGTACGGAACCGGCTTTATTGGTTATCGGTCCGTCAAAAGGTTGAACAACCGGGTTTAATTCCTGGAAATCGAAAAAGCGGGCAGCTTCTGTCTATTTATTGAAGGGCCCCTCTATCAAGCCTTCTATAATGCCGACTCGACTAAAAGAGTCGGCATTTTTATAAAATGCATTCATCCGATTTATTTTTTTGCTCAAACTGCAAATGTTCGCGTTAAAACATAAGAATATATAAATTTCACGAACAGTTACGGACTAAGTTTACTGAAATCAATTGATGTCCGGTTTATAATTTTGAACATAGTCGCCGTTATATTTCCAAAAATTGCTGTTCATTCTGCATAAATGTTAAAAAATTGTGAGGGTCTTCATCTTCGTGCCTGATCTCCGAGATTTTACCTATATTCAATGAAAAGAATTGAGTTTTATAGCTTAAGTTTTTATAAAATCTTATGCAAAATGATCGAGAGGAATCTTCTATGGTCCTAAATAGCCAAATTGATAAAGCTTCGGCATTGGTCGAGGCAGCACGCAAAGCCGGCGCCGATAGTGCTGATGCAGTCATCATCGGCTCACGCTCGGTAAGCGTATCGGTACGGCTTGGTAAAGTGGAATCAACCGAAGCATCGGAAAATGATGATTTCTCGTTGCGGGTATTTGTCGGCAAAAGAGTAGCAAGCATTTCGGCCAATCTTTCGGCTGATCCGGCAAGTCTTGCCGAACGCGCCGTCGCTATGGCCAAAGTTTCGCCCGAAAACCCTTTCGAAGGTTTGGCTGATCGCTCTCTCCTTGTTAAAAAACCGAAAGATCTTGATCTTTATGACCCTTTTGTTCCCGATAGCAAACGCCTGACAGAAGAGGCCTTCGAGATTGAAAATGCGGCATTGTCAGTCAAAGGTGTTACCAATTCGGGCGGTGCAACTTCTGCTTATGGAAGCGGCGGTCTGGTCCTTGTCACCAGCGACGGTTTTTGTGGCAGTTATCGCTCAAGTCGCTTTTCCTATTCATGTAGCGCCCTTGCCGGCGAAGGTACGGCAATGGAACGGGACTATGATTACACAACAGCTCTTCACCACGATGCTCTTGATAAGACAACAACAACCGGGAAAAATGCCGGTGAGCGTGCGGTTCGTCGATTAAATGCGCGAAAGCCAAAAACCGGAACAGTCAATGTTATTTTTGAACCGCGCATGGCACGCGGTATTGCAAGCCACATTGCCTCAATGGTGAATGGTGCCGCTGTTGCACGTAAAACCAGCCTGTTGCAAAACCGCATGGGCGAACAAATTATGAAGCCGACAGTTACCGTCACTGATCAACCGTTGAAAAAACGAGGCAATGCTTCCCGTCCTTTTGATGGCGAGGGTGTCGAGGGAATGCCACTCAACGTTATTGAAAATGGCGTCCTCAAGCACTGGTTTTTATCTTCAACAGTTGCCCGCGAACTTCATCTTGAAACCAATGGTCACGGCGTACGCTCTGCTTCTTCCGTGCAACCGGCAAGTACCAATTTTGCGATTGAACCGGGCGATAAAACGCCGGAAGAAATCATGCAAGAAATCAAAACCGGATTTTACGTCACCGAATTGGTTGGCCATGGTGTCGATCTTGTGACAGGTCAATATAGCCGTGGCGCTTCCGGTTTCTGGATTGAAAATGGCGAGCTTGCTTATCCGGTAAGTGAAGTAACGCTAGGCTCCAATCTACTTGATATGTTGGCGCATCTTACACCGGCAAGTGATATTGACCGTCGTTATGGAACAGCTGCCCCTAGTTTGTTGATTGAAGGAATGACCCTTGCAGGCAAATAGCACAACCAATTCGGCAGATCTGGAGCTTATCGTCAATGCTGCTCATCAAGCAGGAAAGACGGCTTTAAGCTATTTCGGGCACGACCCGAAAGTCTGGATCAAACCGGGAAATTCACCGGTGAGTGAAGGCGATTTTGCTGCCGATAAAGTTCTGAAAGAACTTTTATTGAAAGCCCGCCCCGATTATGGCTGGATATCGGAAGAAACCCGAGATGAACGCCCACACAGCGACTATAAACGATATTTTGTGGTTGATCCGATTGACGGAACACGTGGTTTTCTTTCCGGTTCGAAACATTGGTGTGTATCTGTCGCCATCATAGAAAACGGAATTTCGCAAGTTGGCGTTCTCAATTGTCCTGCAACCCGTTCGGTCTATAAGGCTGAAAGAGGTAAAGGAGCTAGCCTTAATGGCAATAAGCTTCCGCTTCTTGAAAGGCATGAGGGGAAACTCGTTGTTTCTGCAACCGGAAAACTTGAAGCCAAGCTTCCGGAAACCTTCAAATCACAGGTCAGTTTTGCCCATTACCTGCCTTCACTTGCCTATCGTATTGCACTTGCCGCAGAAGGAAAGATTGATATCGTTCTGGTCAAACCTGATAGCCATGATTGGGATATTGCCGCTGCCGATCTTATTTTGCAGGAATGTGGCGGTGCGATAAAGAATATGGACGACAAAGAGCCGGTTTATGGACAAGCACCTTTCGAACACGATTTTTTGATTGCAGGCATGAACAGCGAGCTTAATAACGTGATAGATATTGTCCGTAAAATTCGATTGGGATAATCGTTTAACAACTCGAGAATGGGTAGAGAATAATAGGAGGTCTATATGAGCGCGACAGATGAACCAAAACAATTGTTGCATCTTGTCTTTGGTGGAGAATTGAAGAATCTCGATAGCAACGAATTTCGTGATCTTGATAATCTTGATATCGTTGGAATCTTCCCCGATTACAAATCTGCCGAAGCTGCCTGGCGAGCGAAAGCCCAGTCAAGTGTCGATAATGCTTTGCAACGTTATTATATTGTTCATCTTCATCGCCTGCTTGACCCCGAACATTCCGCTAGCAAATAGATATTTGCCTATTTTGAAACGAACCAATATAGTTTTAACACTTTTTGAAGCATTTTCGCATTCTTCGCAAAGCATTTGATTGCCATGTCTTGATCTTGGCTGAAGATTATGACAATGACATTTCGTTGTCTCGGACTGGCTTTTCAAATGCCTTCGCGGGCTTATGTTATTTTCAAGTAAGAGGATTGCGGCCAGCCTCGTGAAAAGTGATTGGTTCGACAGTTGAATGACTGAAAAGAAAAAACAAAAAAAATCTGATATATTGAACCGCTTGTGGCGTAAAATCCGCTATCCACTGATGAATGCCCGCGTAACCAAAGCGATTGTTGTGTCGCTTATGGCCAATTATTTGCGTCTCGTTTATTGGACCAATCCACGGCTTAAAGGTTCGGATGACCCGCAAAAGGCCCATGACGCCTATAACCCGTTCATTATTACCTTCTGGCATGGGCGTCATATTATGGGGCCGTTTTTGCGCCCGAAAAAAGAACATATCATTGCCATGTTTTCGCGCTCTGCTGATGCCGAGATTAATGCACGGGTTGGTGAAAAACTGGGGCTTGAAACAGTACGCGGTTCGGGCGGACGATCCAAGCACCAGAATACCGACAAAGGCGGTGCACGGGCACTTCTTACGTTAAAACGTGCCTTGCAAGGGGGTAAAACGGCCGCAATGATTGCCGATATTGCTCATGGAAAAGCGCGCGAAGCCGGTAAGGGTATCATTTTACTTGCCAAAATATCCGGCCGCCCCATTGTCCCTTATATTTATTCCTTTTCTCATGTAAAAATTTTAGAAAAAACATGGGACAAAACCGTGATTCCGCTCCCTTTTGGACATTCCATATTTTTGATGGGAGATGCGTTCTATGTTCCTGAGGATGCCGATGATGATCTTATGGAACAAAAGCGCATTGAACTTTCCGATATTATGAACCGTCTGACGGAAGAGGCTGAAAAACGTCTTAGGGAAGGGAAATAACGGGGGACATCATGAAAGAATTCAAGGCGCGATCAGCTTTATATCTTTATCGCCTTGCGGGCGGCTTGATCCGGCCTTTCGTTCCCTTCTATCTATCTTTAAGGGCGGCACGCGGCAAGGAAGACCCGCATCGCAAACGCGAGCGTATGGGGCGCACCAATAAAAAGCGTCCCGAAGGGCCGCTTATCTGGCTTCATGCAGCAAGTGTTGGCGAAACACTGGCACTGGTTCCCCTCATTGAACGCATTTTACAGCTTCATATCAATGTGCTTTTGACAACCGGCACAGTTACATCTGCAAGCCTCATTGAAAACCGGTTTGGCAGTCGGGTTATCCATCAATTTGCACCACTCGACATCAAACCGGCGATAAGAAGATTTCTTGATCACTGGAAACCCGATCTGGCACTCGTTTGCGAATCCGAAATCTGGCCATTGCGCATTAGCGGACTTGCTCGCCGCCACATTCCGCAAGTCATGGTCAATGCACATATGTCCGCTCGGTCATTCCATTCGTGGCAAAAGCGGTCGGCTCTTGCTTCGCACATTTTCAGGCAGATAGATGCCGCCATCGGACAAAGCGAAAGTGATGCCGAACAATATCATGCGCTCGGTGTCAAAACAGTTGCTGTTTCGGGAAATCTGAAAGCCGACATTGCACCGGCAGCCGACAAAAATCTGTTAATGCAATATCGGGAAAGTTTGCATAACCGGCTGGTTTGGGCGGCCATCTCCACCCATGAAGGCGAAGAGAATATCGCTGCCGAAGTTCATCTTGCTTTAAAAACGCGGTTGCCCAATCTTTTGACAATCATTGTACCCCGTCATCCTGAACGGGCTGACGCGATTATGGAAGAGCTTGCTAAAAAGTCTCTCAATGTTGTCCGGCATAGTGAAAAACAAATGCCAACAGATGACACAGATATCGTTCTTGTCGACACGATTGGCGAGATGGGCGTGTTTTTACAACTTGCAAAAGTATCCTTTATAGGCAAATCTTTAACGGAAACCGGCGGGCACAATCCGCTTGAACCTGCACTTTTGGGGTCCGCCATACTGACAGGCCCGCATGTGGAAAATTTCAAAGATACGTTCGATGTATTTTTTGCCAATAATGCGGCAAGAGTTGTTGAAGATGCCACACAATTGGCTGTCCAGCTCAACACACTTTTAACCCATGAACCGTTACGCTATGAAATGATTGAAGCCGCCTATGATACGGCCACCAATATGAGCGGGGCACTGGAACGCACGTTAAAAGTGCTCCGCCCGTTTATTGACCCATTGATTATGCAGGCAAAACTTCATCATCGGGATACCAATCATGGTTGGTGAGGCACCGAATTTCTGGTGGAACGACCAAAAATTGATGCGTTGGCTTTTGCTGCCGGTTTCATGGATTTACGGTTTTTTTGCCCGCCGCAGAATGGAACGGGAAAATATTCCGGTGATCGATCTTCCGGTTTTGTGTGTTGGCAATTTTACGCTTGGTGGAACGGGAAAAACTCCGGTTGTTATCAGCCTTGCGGAAGCCGCCAAAAAACTTGGTCTTAATCCGGGCATTGTTTCGCGTGGTTATGGTGGTGAAATACATAGCCCGCATCTCATCGACCCCGAATTTGACAAAGCTCGCGAAGTCGGTGACGAACCATTGCTTCTTGCCCGACATGCACCGGTTGCTGTAGCAACCGACAGGTTGGGAGCCGCAAAACTCTTACAAAAACAAGGATGCAATCTCATCCTGATGGACGATGGTTTTCAAAGTCGCCGCCTATTCGCAGACTATGCTTTGATGGTGGTGGATGGCCTTAGGGGCTTGGGGAACAATGCAGTATTTCCGGCGGGACCACTCCGTGCACCGCTTGTAACCCAACTTGCCTATACCGATGGTGTGCTGATGATTGGCAATGGTGACAAAGGTAACGAAGTTATCCATATGGCCGCCCGTGCCGCAAAACCGTTAAACTTTGCCCATCTTGTGCCTTCTGCCACCGATGCTGTTTCTGGCAGAAAATTTTTGGCCTTTGCAGGCATAGGAAATCCGCAAAAATTTTTCCGTTCGATCGGTGAATTGGAAGGCAAAGTTGAACAAACTCGGATTTATGCCGACCATCATTTTTATACAGATTTCGACCTTGATGACATTATCGGCTCGGCAAAGACCAAACAGCTTTCCCTAGCTACCACCGCAAAGGATTTTGCCCGTTTAAAAACCGATGGACAGGACAAGAAACTTGAAAATCTTGTTGTGTTCGATGTCGAGGTTTCTTTTGATGATCCGGATTTTTGTAAGCAACGGATAAATGAAACACTC
The DNA here is from genome assembly GCF_016100455.1 of Bartonella sp. M0283. Classification (NCBI taxonomy): domain Bacteria; kingdom Pseudomonadati; phylum Pseudomonadota; class Alphaproteobacteria; order Hyphomicrobiales; family Bartonellaceae; genus Bartonella; species Bartonella sp. M0283. The sequence goes on from NZ_JACFSK010000001.1 coordinate 1,858,775, forward strand.
GAAGCGTTCAAAAAACGCTCTTATGAGGAATAAAAATATAAAAAGCGCCTCATATGGGCGCTTTTATTAAGCTCAATGCATAAACGGAAAATAACGATTATTTTTTAAGTGTTGTGCCCAAAAGCTTACGCGAACGGGGATCGCATTCGAGTTCACGGCGATAGGAAATTTCGCAACTTGCATAAGCTTCCTGACGTGATGCACTCCAATATCTTAGCTCGTCCAGCGGAATTTTCTCGCCTGTAATTGCACATAAAACATAGGTTCCGTGTGTTAAAACCTCATAATCGCCACTCAGATAATGGAGTTGCGCCTCGCGTTCACCACCGGGAAACATCATTATTCTAAACCTTTCAGATTGCTCATTGGCAATCATTATAAAGCGTTGGGTAAAACTATAAAAGCCTTAAATCCCTCGCTCACGAAACTATTGATCTCGATTCAAACATATCATGCATTTCGAGGGAGTGACTTTCTATCTCCTCTATCCATTATCCTATAGAGGCGATTTTCTCTTCCCTTCAGAATTTTTGTTGTTCAAGCTTTTCGCACCTCTCCAACACAAATTATCCAACCGGAAGCCTGACGGTTTTTGTTATCAAGAAAAAACCAGATCAACCAATTTCAACAAATGACTCTACAATAAACGGACGGGAGAAGCTGTTTTTTAGAAATAAACGCGAGCCCCCGATCATCCGAAGCGTTCCCGGTTTAATTCGGACACATAATTCCGGTTGCATAATTTCGGGCGCATAATAAAGCGTGTTCGGGCGCATAAAATTGGCAGACAAAGCCGCAGACCGGCTTTTCAACCTAAAATCATCTGTTCTTAAATCTCGATGACGAACAAACACCCTTAGCCTTTCAAAATCAAAACAATCAACGGCGGCCGAACAATCTTTCAATATCGGTAAGCTTCAACTCGACATAGGTCGGACGTCCATGATTACAGGTTCCTGAACCCGGGGTTGCTTCCATCTGGCGTAAAAGCGCATTCATCTCTTCCGCACGCAACAAGCGGCCGGAACGCACCGAACCGTGGCATGCCATGGTTGCCGCAACATAATCGAGCATGGCTTTAAGCCCGTTTGTTGTATCATAATCGGCAGCTTCATCGGCCAAATCGGCAATAAGGCCTTTGACATCCACCTCGCCAAGCATCGCTGGTGTTTCGCGAACCGCAACAGCACCGGGGCCGAAGGGTTCGATTTTCAAGCCGAACTTTTGGAGTGTCTCAGCATGTGTCAAAAGGCGCGTTGCATCTTCTTCCGGCAATTCCACAATTTCAGGAATGAGCAAGATTTGGGATGGCAAAGGCTTGGAATAAAGTGCCTTTTTCAAAGCCTCGTAAACCAGCCTCTCATGTGCTGCATGTTGATCGACGATAATGAGGCTGTCTTCAGTTTGGGCAATAATATAGTTTTTATGAATTTGGGCGCGTGCAGCACCAAGGGGAAAACGCTGTTCCTCAACGCTTGGAATTTCCATTGCCGGACGGCTATCGGTTGTCGGTTGATCAAGATCGCCCAACACATTTCCATAGTCTTCATTAAAGCCTGATGAAGGTGTTGTATAAAGTGGCTGGTTGACCATTTGCGCGGCCGGTGGCACAGGCGTTCTTGAAAAAGAATTATAGGGAAAAGTTCTATTATTATAAAAAGTCGGGCGCGGTGGAACAGATGAAGAAGGTTGAATACCATCAGGACGGAAGCTTTTGAGCATTGCATCCGCCCCCGTCGTTGCGGGGTGAATGCCGGCATGGCTTAAAGCTTCGCGGATGCCACCAACAATAAGTCCGCGCACTAAACCCTGATCGCGAAAACGCACATCCGCCTTTGCCGGATGGACATTGACATCGACATCGGATGAAGGAAGATTGATGAAAAGCACACAAATCGAATAGCGGTCGCGCGCCATTGCGTCGGCATAAGCCCCGCGAATGGCGCCCAATATCAATTTATCACGCACCGGTCGGCCGTTCACATAAGCAAACTGATGGAGACTGTTACCCCGATTGAAAGATGGTATGCCCGCAAAGCCTTTAAGCTCCACGCCCTCTCTTACCGCGTCAAGAGTAATAACATTGGGGGCAAAATCTTTTCCCATAATTTGGGTGATACGCTGTAATTGTGCTTCTTCACCTGTACCGGTCGCGGGAAAATCGAGCATCGATCGATCTGTACCGGAAAGCGAAAAACGGACGTTCGGAAATGCAATAGCGATCCGTTTGACAATATCGGTTATCGCATTGGTTTCGGCACGGTCTGTCTTCATGAATTTGAGACGTGCCGGTGTAACGTAAAAAAGATCACGCACTTCAACAATTGTTCCGGCGTTACCTGCTGCAGGACGCGGCCCGTCAACATGTCCGGCATTGACAACAATTTCAGCCGCATGTTCCGAAGAAGCTCTACGTGACACCAGTTTCAACTTTGATACCGACCCGATTGACGGCAAAGCTTCACCACGAAATCCGAGCGAATGGATGTCGTGAACATCATTGTCAAGTTTGGAGGTACAATGGCGCGAAATTGCCAGTTCAAGTTCGTCCTCAGCAATACCGCACCCGTTATCGGACACGCGGATCAGGCTTTTTCCGCCGCCGGCCGTCACAATTTCTATCCGTGTCGCCCCGGCATCAATAGCATTTTCGACGAGTTCTTTGACCACACTTGCCGGACGTTCGATCACTTCGCCCGCTGCAATCTGGTTAATTACGGTTTCACTGAGATGATGTATTGTCATGAAGCCGTTATAACCGATTCATAAATCGGCGTATAGCAAAAGCACATTTGTGTTCCGGCATTATCCCCCTTGAAGAGATAATCCTGATTGAGACTGTTTTAAAAAAGCGCAAGCTTTTTAAAAAGCTCGCGCTCATATTTTTTAAATAATCCCGATAATGGATTGATCAGAGTGTCGCGTTTAATGCCTGTTTGACATCTTCCAACAAATCATCGACATCTTCGAGACCAACCGAAAAACGCAACAATCCGTCACTAATGCCAAGTTCGGCACGGGCTTCTGGACCAATGCTCTGGTGGGTTGTGGTTGCCGGATGCGTCATGATGGAGCGTGTATCTCCAAGATTATTGGAAATAAGCGGAATTGTCAGATGATTGCAGAAGGAAAAAGCAGCTTTTTTGCCACCCTTCAATTCAAAGGCGATCATTGTCGAACCGCCAGTCATCTGTTTTTTTATAATATCTCTTTGCGGGTGGTCATCGCGTCCGGGATAAACGCATTTTGCAACTGCCTTATGCCCGCTGATGAAATCGGCAAGTTTTGCTGCCGAGCGCGTCATTTCCTCGACACGGAGAGGAAGCGTTTCAAGACTTTTCAGCATGAGCCAAGCGACATAGGGACTCATACCCGGCCCCGTATGACGGAAGAAGTCCTGAAAATTTTCTGTCATCCATTCTTCACTCGATAAAACCATTCCACCGAGACAACGCCCATGCCCGTCAATATGTTTGGTGGTCGAATAGACAACGACATCAGCACCAAGTTCGAGCGGCTTCTGATAAAGTGGTGTGGCGAATACATTATCGACAATCACGGTTGCACCAACTTTATGAGCAAGTTCCGAAACTGCTTTAATGTCGACTATTTCCAAAGTCGGATTGGCCGGTGTTTCAAAAAATATTCCGCGTGTATTGGGACGAATTGCCTTTTCCCAATTTTCAATTTTACGCCCGTCAATGATTGAAACCTCGACACCATAACGGGGCAAAACTTTTTCAATGATATAACGGCAGGAACCGAACATAGAACGGGCTGCAACAAAATGGTCGCCGGCTTTTACAAAACATAAAATAGCTGTCGAGACAGCAGCCATTCCCGAAGCGAGTGCGCGTGCACTTTCAGCCCCTTCCAACGCACACATACGTTTTTCAAACATATCGTTGGTCGGATTGGCATAACGTGAATAGACAAAGCCCGGATCCTCTCCGTCGAAACGCCTTTCGGCTGCTTCGGCACTCGGATAGGTAAAGCCCTGGGTTAAATAAATTGCTTCACAGACTTCTCCATAAGGAGAGCGTTGAGTCCCCGCATGAACCATTTCTGTAGCGGTACGGTATTTACGATGCGGATTAAGTGTCATAAGTCACCTGCTTTCATCAAAAAAACCTTTGCCGTCATGGTAAAGATTGAAAAACAAGATGCCAAAAGTCCGCTTGATCTTACGGCCTTTTAGCATTTCAAGGGGGTGAATGGAATTGGCACCGAAGACTTTACGTTGTCATCCGAACGCGTTTATATTCCATAACCCCAAGCGTGGCTGCAAGCCGGCCGGCCCAAATCACCACGGGATAAACCTTCCATATGCCCTTCAACCGCTTGCGTCAATCCGTGAACAGGTTAAAGAGAGAATGGAAAACAGGAAAAGGTAGTCATCATGGCACGCTCAAGCGGCATTCTGGCAGATAGCGATATTCAGGGTTTATTTGAAAACAATATTTTGAAATCGGATCGGCCGTTAGACAAAGATCAGATACAACCGGCCAGTCTCGATTTGCGGTTGGGCAAAAAGGCCTATCGTGTCCGTGCTTCTTTTCTCCCCGGTCCGGAAAAGCAAGTGATTGATAAACTTGAACAATTCAAGCTACATGAATTCGATCTCGAAAATGGTGCAGTGCTTGAAACGGGTTGCGTCTATATTGTCCCGCTTATCGAGACGCTCGCACTTTCTGATGAATTGAGTGCCTCTGCCAATCCGAAGAGTTCAACCGGAAGGCTCGATATTTTTACCCGTATTATAACCGATTACGCACAAGAATTTGATAAGGTCACCAGTGGTTATCACGGAAAACTTTACCTCGAAATAAGCCCGCGCACATTTCCCGTTATTGTCCGCACCGGCTCAAGACTGTCGCAAATCCGTTTCCGTAAAGGAAAGAGCGGGTTGAATGAAAGCGAGCTTCTCGCTCTTCACAAAAAAGAAATGCTGGTTTCCGACGACCACCCCAATATTACTGCAAGCGGTGTCGGGCTTTCTATTGATCTCACCGGCAATTCTTCGGGACTTGTCGGTTATCGTGGCAAACATCATACCGGCGTTATCGACGTGGACAAGCGTGGCGTGGCCGAAGTGCTCGATTTTTGGGAACCGATTTATGATCGGGGTTCCCATTCCCTTATCCTTGATCCGGACGAATTTTATATTCTCGTCTCACGTGAAGCGGTTCACGTCCCACCGCTTTTTGCTGCCGAAATGACACCGTTTGACCCGTTGATCGGTGAATTCCGTGTTCACTATGCCGGTTTCTTCGACCCTGGTTTCGGCAATAATGAAGCGGGTGGTAAAGGCTCACGCGCCGTTCTCGAAGTGCGCAGCCATGAAGTTCCCTTCATCCTCGAACATGGACAAATTGTCGGACATCTCGTTTATGAACATATGTTGAGGCACCCGAAATCTCTCTACGGGCGCGATCTCGGCTCGAATTATCAGGCTCAGGGCTTGAAACTGTCAAAACATTTTAAACCACTTTGATGAGAGGGTGCTTGACAAAAAGCATTAAAGATTGCATCCGTGTGTCACGCATTTTGCGGGTATGATGTAATGGTAGCCTGTCAGCTTCCCAAGCTGAACGCGCGGGTTCGATTCCCGCTACCCGCTCCAGCTCTTTGATTGTTTGCCTTGTGTCTTTTCCAGTGTTTTTGTCTTACCAGTTATATTATCAATTTAATAAACTGTTTAAATAAATATAATCTGTTGAATGGATTCAAAAAGCAGAGACTTTTATGTTATAATTTTCAATTATTATTATTCTATATTTATTTGATATATTTACGTTATATAAAAATATTTTTTAATTATCTAAAATTAAAATAATCATCAATTAAAAAATATAATATGAATAATTATTCTATTTTTATATTATAAATACTATCATTCATCACACTCATATGAACGGCTGCCGAATTGACGCTGTTTTGACTTTATGCAAAAGCTTTTCAAAAACAACACTCTGAAAAACCCCGAATTTGTTTCCAATAAATGGGAAGTTCAAATGATAAAGTTCAAAAATGGCCCTTCAAGAGTGACCGTTTGTCTGGTTATTCTGTTAAGCTTGCTGGTATTGGCGGCGGGACTCTATTTCACTCTTCTTGGCGGCTATCTCATTTATCTTGGCAGCCGGACATGGTATTATCTGGCGCTCGGTATCCTGTTGCTTCTGTCGGGTTTGTTCATGATCCGGCTCAATCGTCTGAGTGTATGGATCTTCGCTTTTATCTATGTGATGAGCGCATTATGGTCTTATCATGAAGCGGGGTTGGATTACTGGCAGCAATTTTCCAATCTCTTTGCTTTGTCTGTGGCCTTTTTCCTGGTGTTGCTTGCCTATAGACCAATGGCAAAAAAACAGGGGAAAATCGCCGGCTCCGCATCTCTTGTTTTGGCCGGTTTAGTGTTTATCGGCATGGCGGCAACAATTGTGAGTTCGTTTATACCGAAAAATGTCATCCACACGGCAGAAAAAGTAAAAGCCGCGATACCGGTCCAACCGGCTAATGAACAAAAAGACTGGAAAAGTTGGGGCAATGACGATCATGGTAGCCGCTTTGCAGCCCTTGACCAGATAACGCCTGCCAATATCAAAAAACTTGATGTTGCCTGGATTGCCCATACCGGTGACATTCCCCAAAGTAACGGCTCGGGGGCAGAAGACCAGAATACCCCGCTACAGATCGGCACCAATCTTTATGTTTGTACAGCCTATGGCAAGGTGCTTTCATTCGACGTTGATAGCGGTAAACAGAACTGGATGTTCGACCCTCACGGAACAGGACCGAACTGGCAACGTTGCCGCGGTTTGGGCTATCATGAAACACAACCAATCAAAGGCATAAAAGCTGATAAGACTTGCGAAGCGCGGCTGTTTTTGCCAACCGGAGATGCAAGGCTCATCGCACTTGATGCGGCAACCGGAAAGCCTTGCGAAGAATTCGGAGATAAAGGCACTGTCGACCTTAAAGCCGGCATGGGTGAGGTCAAACCCGGTTATTACCAGCAAACATCGACACCACTTGTTGCCGGCGATGTTGTCATTGTCGGCGGGCGCGTGGCCGATAATTTCTCGACCGATGAACCGCCGGGGGTTGTCAGAGCCTATGATGTGAAAGATGGCCATCTCGTCTGGGCTTGGGATCCCGGTAACCCCGATATTCACGGACTTCCGCCGGAAGGGCAAACCTATACACGTGGAACACCGAATGTCTGGGCGGCAATGTCATATGACGAAAAACTCGGACTTGTCTATTTACCGACAGGGAATTCAACCCCCGATTTCTGGGCCGGCTATCGCACGCCCGAAGACGATAAATACTCGTCTTCCGTTGTGGCTGTCGATGTGAAGACCGGCGAAGTGCGCTGGCATTACCAATTTGTCCATCATGACATTTGGGATTTTGATACGCCTGCACAACCTGTCCTGCTTGACGCACCCGATAATGACGGCAATATCGTGCCGGCACTTGTTCAGGTCACCAAACAGGGAGAGGTCTTCCTGCTTAACCGTGAAACCGGCGAACCGATTGCGGATGTCGAAGAAAAACCGGTACCGCAGGGGAATGTTGCCGGTGAACGTTATTCGCCAACACAGCGCTTTTCTGTCGGGATGCCGTCATTCGGCAATGCAACTTTAACAGAAGCCGATATGTGGGGTACGACACCATTCGACAAGCTTCTATGCCGGATCGAATTTGCCAAAATGCGTCATCAGGGTGTCTTCACCCCGCCGGGGCTTGATTATTCATTACAAATGCCGGGTTCACTCGGCGGTATGAATTGGGGATCTGTCTCGATTGATCCGACATTGAACTATGTTTTCGTCAATGATATGCGCCTTGGCCTTGCCAATTATCTTGTCGAGCGCAAAGATATTCCTGAAAGCGCGTCCGGCATTGAAATGGGCATTGTCCCCATGGCCGGAACACCTTTCGGTGCTATGCGCATGCGCTTCCTTTCGCCGCTTGGCGTCCCCTGTCAGAAGCCACCTTTTGGCACAATGTCGGCAATTGATCTCAAAACCCGTAAAATTGTTTGGCAGGTTCCGGTTGGCACTGTCAGGGACACGGGGCCACTCAATATCGCACTCGGTGTCCCTGTTCCGATCGGAATGCCGACACTTGGTCCCTCTTTAGCAACACAATCCGGCCTTGTGTTCTTTGCCGGAACGCAGGATTTCTATTTGCGTGCGTTCGATAGCCGCACAGGCAAAGAAATCTGGAAGTCGCGTTTACCCGTCGGCAGCCAAGGCGGCCCGATGACTTATATTTCGCCAAAAACCGGCAAACAATATATTGTCATTACCGCAGGTGGTGCCCGTCAAAATCCGAAACGGGGTGACTATGTCATTGCCTATGCTTTGAAGGATTAGCCGTGATAAGGCTATAAAAATTTCCGGTTCCCAAGCGTTTTAAATATCGCCAGTGTTGGAACCATATAAAACCGGACCCGCCGCATTCATGTGGCGGGTTTCTTAAAACATTATCCAATATTATTTTTTAATATAAAAAATAAAAATTAATAGTTATAAATCACGTAATTAATTAAAAATTAAATTCATCATATATTTTTATTGTTTTACTAATTTATTATTTTATTAATTTAATTAATTCTATAAAAACAATGCAAAGACGAATATTACTTTTTATCTTTCCTTTAAAAAAACTGCGTAATTTAAACTTCACCGGCAGGTGAAAATGTTTTGAACATATGCTGAAAGTTTGAAAACTATAACAGAGTTCGAAAACAAGCCGGGAAAAACTGCTGGGAACAATTGCCCCAATAAAAAGCCCGCAATTTAATGCGGGCTTGATACATAAGGTTGAGTGTAAAAATACCTCTGCAATCAGGCTATTGCAGACAGCCTATCAAAACCGTTTGTTCTTATCCTGTTTTTGCAAAAGAGCGCCAATTTCGTCAATTTTCTCTTTTGAAGGGGTCGGATAACCAACAGTTGTTGAACCTGTTTGCGTATGGTCAACTGAACGGGCCGCCGGCTTAGGGGCATAATTATAATGCGCATCGGCAACCATAACCTGTTTTGGCGCAGGAGTAGGCGCTGTCTGGAAAGGTAGGTAAGGCTCTTGAGCCTTTTCAACCGGTTTTGCATGGGAAGCTGCCGGCTTTGCATCTGCTACAACAGTATTGGTTTGATGCGTAGCTACGCTCTTCTGTGATGAAAAAGGCTTAGCTTCAACTGGCACAGGTTGAGCCTGGGCAATCATGACAGGCTCGCTCGTTGGAGCTGTCTTGACCGGAAGTGCAGGTGCAGGTTCCGAAACCGCTTTTGGCGCTGCCGGTTGCGCACCCCGCCCCGGAGTTGTGAATTGCGGTGCATTGCCATTCTTTTCCTGTGCGAAGGCAAATGCTACATCATAAGGCGCATCATTGGTTGGAACTTGCAGTTCGCCGTTGCGACCGCGCTTTTCATAAAATGCGTTACCACCAGCGACTTGCACATAATGCATATTTTTATACGGGAACGTCAAACCGGCGGTGTGAAAAAACATCGCGTTTTTACTTTTTTTGGCACGCTCGCCGCGCAAAACTGCGTCAGCGGCTTCACCTGCTCTTGCCATTGCAGCAGGTTCACTCATCGGTTTTGTCAAAACACCGGGAGCAAATTGGTTGGGTTGCCCGACAACGCCGCAAATTGTCTTCGGATAGGCTGTCGAATTTACACGGTTCATGACCACAGTCCCTACAGCAATCATACCGTCGCGGCTTGAGCGGTTTGATTCAAAATACATTGCCCGCATCAGGCAGGTACGTTCTGTCAGGGGAAACGAGGCTGGTTGATTGGTATTTTTGTGACCGAATAAATGGTTTGATGCACATCCAGTAACGACGAGCGGTGCGAGCATAATAGCAGCGGTACTTGCCCAACGGAGTTTTTTCATCTTTCCAATACCATTCCTGTGTTTCGTTTTCTTTTCGACCGCTTAAAAACAAAAGCAAAAAAAGGCCAAATGAAGGCAGATTTTTCGCGTCACTTTTGTCAATGCGCGTTTTAAGAGGCAAAAAGCTTTAACATCACTATGACTTTAAACCTTTTAAAAACTATTAATTGCGTTTTAAGGCACTCTTTTTGGGTCCTTGGAGCATTATTTTGAAAATTGTCGTTGAATGATAAAAGGAAAGCTGAATAATTACTATAAAGCATTGTTTTATTTATATATTTTTAAATTCATAAACTATTTTAAAAATATCCGCTCCCGACTTTTCAGTCGCCTTGCTACGGCTCGACAAGACTGCCTGTTCACTTATTATTAACGCTAAATCCACAAAGTGTAGCCGATAAATGAATTTCATCGACAAAATCGAGCTGAACAAGGCAAAAAACGACCGGGAAGACTGTTTTAGATCATCTTTCGTTCAAAATAAGACTGTTATTAATGAGCTTAAAAGCCCATAGCCGAACATAATAAAATTTTATTGGTGAATATTGCGGAGAAAACCTGCTCCGGATAATTCCAAACGCTATTTGCGGTTCGGTTTGCAAAACAAAAGAACGCATTTCGCTAGACTGTTGTTATGAGTAAGTTGCGTGCTCATGAAAATGAAAACAGTCATTGAAACCTATGCGGGTTGATTACAAAAATCTCAATGAGAAAATTGGGCATATATTCAGACAGGTAAATTCCTATTGAGAGAAGTAAATTTTAGGCAATAAACCGAAGGACACGGAGGAGCCACGACAGATCGCAGCTATCCGCCCGATATGATCTATTTCCGGAAGCTATTTCAATAATCGATATTTTTGGGCACAGCTTCAGCTATTTTTCAGTTTTTTCGTCTGCACCAACCTTATAGGTCGTATCATCGCGCGGACGATCTGTGCTCAAATATGTACCGGTCATGATATAGTGCAATGCCTCGGCAATATTGGTTGCGTGATCGCCAATGCGCTCGATATTTTTGGCGCAAAATAACAAATGCGTGCAAGCGGTAATATTGCGCGGATCTTCCATCATATAAGTGAGGAGCTCGCGAAACAGCGACGTATACATAGCGTCAATTTCTTCATCCCTGTTACGCACGGCATCAATCCGTTCAAGCGAGCGGCTTGCATAAGCGTCCAAAACTTCCTTGAGCTGATTAAGTGTCAATGTCGCGAATGATTGCAGGCCATGATATAGGCTCGCCGGTTGCCGGCTTTCGACAATCGCGGCCGCCCTTTTTGCAATGTTTTTGCCCATATCGCCAACGCGTTCCAAATCAGCTGCAATGCGCATTGCACCGATAATTTCGCGCAAATCCACCGCCATTGGCTGACGTTTGGCAATAATTGCCACCGACTTTTCGTCAATTTCGCGTTCGGTTTCATCAAGAAACATATCATCGGAAATGACTTTTTTAGCGAGCTTCAGATCATTATTCACGACAGCATTGACTGCTTCTTCGATCATCTCGCTGGCAAAAGTTCCCATTTTGGCAATTTTTGCTTCAAGGTAGCCCAACTCCTCATCGAATGAACGGACGGTATGATTGATTGGCATAAGCGTGCTCCCTGAATTTAACCGAAACGACCGGTAATATAATCTTGTGTACGTTGCTCTTTTGGCGATGTGAACATCATCTCGGTTTCGCCTACTTCAACCAGATCTCCCAGATGGAACATCGCCGTATATTGCGAAACGCGTGCAGCCTGCTGCATTGAATGGGTAACGATAACAATCGTAAAATTCTCGCGCAAATCATCAATCAATTCTTCAATGCGCGCCGTTGCAATCGGGTCGAGTGCGGAACATGGTTCATCCATCAAGATCACTTCCGGGCTGACCGCAATAGCGCGTGCAATGCACAAGCGTTGTTGTTGTCCACCGGAAAGACCGGTTCCGGCATCGTTCAACCGGTCTTTTACCTCATCGAACAAACCGGCCTTGACAAGGCTTTGCTCAACAACCGTATCAAGTTCCTTGCGTGATTTGGCAAGTCCATGAATACGCGGCCCATAAGCGACATTCTCGTATATGGACTTCGGAAAAGGATTGGGCTTTTGAAAGACCATGCCAACACGTGCACGCAATTCCACAACGTCGATGTCGGGATCATAAATATCCTGCCCGTCAAGAGTGATAAGGCCGGTGACTTTTGCCCCGTCAATTGTATCATTCATACGATTGAGACAGCGCAGAAACGTTGACTTCCCGCAACCGGACGGGCCAATCAGTGCCATAACCTGATGTTCGGGAATATCAAGGCTGACACCATGCAAAGCTTCTTTGGCGCCATAAAACACTTTGACATCCTGACCACGCATCTTGATTTTCATTATCGACCTAATCCTATTTCGTCTTGAGCCAGAACGGGCTCGCTAAATCAATATGTTCAACTTTTATTCTACCAGCGCCGTTCAAATTTACGGCGCAGCAATACTGCGGCTATATTCATGATAGCGAGAAACGCCATCAAAATGATGATTGCTCCGAATGTGCGTTCATTAAAGGCACGTTCCGGTTCATTTGCCCACATGTAAATTTGGACCGGAAGGGCTGTTGCGGGTTCCATCGGGGTTGCCGGATAATTTGCAACAAAGGCGACCATACCGATCAATAAAAGTGGCGCTGTTTCCCCCAAAGCCCTTGCAAGACCCAGAATTGTACCGGTAAGAATTCCAGGCAAGGCAAGCGGCAAAACATGACCAAAAATCGTTTGCGTTTTTGATGCACCAAGTCCCAACGCTGCATCCCGTATTGAAGGTGGAACCGCCCGCAAAGCGGCACGCGTTGCAATAATAATGGTTGGCAGCGTCATGAGCGTTAATACGAGCCCCCCGACAATTGACGAGGCGCGCGGCAGATGCAGAAAATTAATAAAAATGGAAAGCCCCAACAAGCCGAAAACAATAGACGGCACAGCTGCAAGATTATTGATGTTCACCTCTATTATATCATTGAACCTGCTGCGGCGGGCAAATTCTTCAAGATAAATGGCTGTTGCAACTCCAATCGGCAAAGACAATATCAACACGATTGCCATCATATAAGCCGAACCGATAATGGCAACGCCAAGTCCTGACGTTTCCGGCCGGCTTGAAGCCCCGAATGTGAAAAGCCCTTTATTGAAAGCTTTATGCAATGTGCCGTCGGAAGCGAGTTTTTCCATCCACCCGATCTGGCGATTGGTGACCTTACGATTCTGTTCGGGAACAGAAAGGTCGATCTGCCCTTTGAAAGCAGAATCGATATCGGCAGCGGCTAATACATCAATAGTGCGGGTTTTACCGATATAATCGGGATGCTCAATAAGAAGCTTACGTATTTCAACACGCACACCACCTGAAATCATGCGGTTGAGTTCACGCATTGCACCATGGTTATTCTTATCAACGCCAAGCTTGTCTGCGAGAGTATTGCGCACAAGCAGCGGATAATTTGCAGTAATGAGAACTTTGGGATTTGTGAGCCGCTCGCCTTTCGGGTCAATAATCTGTTCATCGAAATAGACAGGCAAGGTCATCGTTGTCTGTTGAAAGGCACTCAAACCTTGAGCGATAATTGACCACAAAAGAATAACGAGAAATAAAAGCCCGACCCCGATTGCTAAAAGCCCATAGGCGCGGAAACGCCGTTCCGCCCGATAACGGCGCTTTAAACCGATGTCGCGTCTTGGCGTTTGAACAACGTTACTCATTCATATTGTTCCCTATATTTACGCACAATATAAAGCGCAAAAACATTCATCAACAGTGTCAGTACAAAGAGTGTCATACCGAGGGCGAATGCAACCAATGTCTGCGGCGAATTGAATTCGAGGTCGCCGGTGAGCTGATTGACGATTTTTACTGTCATCGTTGTCATGGCCTCGAACGGATTAAGGGTCAGATTTGCAGCAACACCGGCTGCAAGAACCACAATCATCGTCTCGCCGATAGCCCGTGATGCGGTGAGCAACACTGCACCCACAATTCCAGGTAAAGCTGCCGGAAGGACAACCTTTTTAATGGTTTCCGACTGCGTAGCTCCAAGCCCGTATGAACCATCACGCAAAGCCTGTGGTACCGCCGATATAATATCATCGGAAAGCGAGGATACAAAAGGTATCAACATAATTCCCATGACAAGGCCTGCGGTCAAAATGCTTTGCGACATAATGAAACCTTGTCCGCCAGCAATGGCAATTGAAAGGTCCCGCAAGAACGGCCCGACAGTAACCAGAGCGAAAAACCCGTAAACAATTGTCGGAATACCGGCCAGAACCTCCAATAGCGGTTTGATAATTGCACGTACACGGCGGGAAGCATATTCCGACATGTATATTGCCGCAAAAAGCCCGACCGGAACCGCAAAAATCATTGAAACCAAGGCAATATAAAGCGTGCCGGCCAAAAGCGGCAGCAAACCGAATTGCCCGACAGCACCGGCTGAACCGCTTGCGCTGAAACGCGGGTCCCAAACAGTACCGAAAAAGAAATTCGACAACGGCACAACTTTAAAAAAACTGATTGTTTGGAACAGCATTGAAAAGAAAATGCCGATGGTTGCAAGAATGGCCACGATAGAGGCAATAACGAGGCCGACAAACACCATCTTCTCGACTTTGTTGCGGGCGCGTTTTTTCTCGCCCACACCCAAAATACCAGAAAACAGGCCGACGATTGCAATAACCAATGTGACAATCAAACAATAGAAATGGGACTTCGTTGCCCCCTTATACCAGTCTATCGCAACCGGAATAAGGCTATCTGCTCCCTCACTCGGCAGCATAATGCCTTTTTTTGCCATATCATCGCTTATTGTTTTATAAGTGAGCGGAGATGCCGGACGATTAAGATCAAGATCTGCAATGTCGGTTTTGGCGGTCGAAAAAGCGCGGGTAAGACTGTCAACCGTGCTTAATGCCAAACTGTGATTTAACGTCTCTCCGCTTTTTACAATTTCAGTCAATCCGGTCGAAGCGCGTTCTTCAAGATAGACAGCACTTCCCAATTCCCACAATATAAGAACGAGAAAAGCGGGAACGACCGTCAGCAAAAATGTCCACCAGCCAAAATAATATGGCCGCGAATGCAATTTTTTACCTTGTTTTTCGATTGAAGCGGCACGCTTTCCCGAAATGATAAACCCGGCTATGCCAAGAGCAAAAATAACCAAGACTAATAGTGATATGGACATTCCATTTTCCGGTTTTATTTCAAAAATAACGCGGGAATTTCCCGCGTTTGCTCACTTCATTTGTCAATTGACATGACAGTTCCACTCTCGAAAGCGGCCCTTTGCGCTTCCCGTTCGCTATCAGGAGCGGGAATGAGGCCATAATCAGCAAGTGGACCATCCGGTCCGATCATCTGGTCAGACAAGAAAAATTCGATATAGTCTCTCATGCCCGGAATAACCCCCAAATGGGCTTTCTTGACATAAAAAAACAGCGGACGGGAAACGAGATACTTTCCGCTCGAAATCGTGTCAACATTGGGAGTAACACCATTAACGGTAGCAAGTTGTAGCTTGTCGGCATTATTTTCATAAAATGCCAGTCCGAAAACGCCTATCCCTGTTTTATTCGACATGACACGTGCAAGGGTTTCCGAATAGTCACCATCAATATCAATAGCCCTGCCATCCTTGCGAATACTTATACAAGCGGCGGTGACTGCCTTGTCATCCATCGAAAGAGTTTTCATGCTTTCGGCTGCACCACTTTGTTTGCAGCCTTCAGCCATCAATTTCTCCTCGAAGACTTCTCTTGTGCCATGTTTTTCGCCGGGGATATATGCGTTGATCTCCCAATCGGGTAATTTCGGGTCAATCTCGTTCCATTTTTTATAAGTGTTGGCAACAAGCTTCCCCTCAACAACGATTTTTGCTGCCAATGCCTTATAAACATCGACTGGTGTCAAATCGACGTTAGGACCATGAATATCGCTTGCAAAAACAATCCCGTCATAGCCGATGCGGACTTCTTCGACTTCGGTGACACCAGCATCAAAACAGGCTTTCAATTCCGTATTTTTCATCGGTCGGGAAGCATTGGCAATATCAATGGTATTGTCACTGATACCGCGGCAAAATTCTTTTATACCTGCACCTGAACCACCCGATTCGATAACAGGTGTACGATAATTGGTAAAAATTTCACCGAATGTTTCCGCAACTATCTTGGCATAGGGTAAAACTGTCGATGAGCCGGACACTTGAATATAATCGCGCGCATTAGCGGTGCTGCAAGAACAGGCTGTAACCAGTACCAGGCCCGCAACTGTTGAAAGCAATCTGCTCATCCACGCACTCCTGGACAACCGGCAGCTTTTTTTAACAAGACTAACAATGGATTGTTATTTCTCTCATAATGCTTGTTACAGTTTCTGACGAATACCTCATACAGTCTAAAGCTATTTTTGACTATCTTAATATTGGCTTTTTCAACCTTTTAATTTGTTTTCCACATGATCCCAGAAGATTTTTGCAGCATCGGCACCACCAAAACGTTTCAATTCGCGCACCCCTGTTGGCGAAGTAACGTTGATTTCGGTCATATAGTTTCCGATAACGTCGATCCCCACAAGAATAAGACCGCGTTTTTTCAAAGACGGGCCAATCCGTTCGCAAATTTCAAGGTCGCGGCGGGTTAATTCCGTTTTCTCTGCCCGTCCGCCAATATGCATATTGGAACGGGCATCGGTCGAGGCTGCAACGCGATTGATGGCTCCCACGGCCTCTCCGTCAATCAATATGATGCGCTTGTCGCCGGCACTCACATCTTTCAGATAACGTTGCACGACAAAAGCTTCCGGATAAAGCTCGTTGAACATTTCAAGGAGCGAACCGAGATTTTTGTCGTCCTTTTTCAAAAGAAAAACCCCTGCCCCGCCATTTCCATAAAGTGGTTTGATAATAATATCGCCAAATTCGGAGCGAAAATGATTGACCTCGTTGGCGTCACGCGTAATGAGCGTCTCCGGCATCAAATCGGGAAATTCGGTAACAAAGAGTTTTTCAGGACTATTGCGTACCCAATTCGGATCATTGACGACCAAAGTCTTATCCATTATCCGTTCAAGAATATGCGTGGTCGTGATATAATTCATGTCGAATGGTGGATCCTGCCTAAGCAGCACAACATCCATCTGTTGAAGTGGTGTGCGCTTAGCCTCACCCAATTCGTAATAATTGTTTTCCTCGTCACGCACTTTCAACGCTTCGATACGGGCGGTCACTTCGCCATTGAGCATAGAAAGCCGGTCGGGTGTATAATGGAACAGTTCGTGTCCCCGCCTTTGCGCCTCCAATGCCAGAGCAAATGTTGTATCTCCCTTGATATGGATGGTCGAGATATGATCCATCTGGATAGCTATTTTCATAAGATTTGCCTCATATAATCAAAGCGGGTAATCAAAGCGGGCTGGTCAATTGTACCATGAGTCACTAGATAGGAATGAAATATGACAAGGGTTAAGGCATGACGCAAGCACCAGACGAAAAATTAAACAAGGAAGAAATAGAGCGCTATGCACGCCACATTCTTTTGCCGGAAATCGGTGGTGCCGGTCAACAGAAACTTAAAGCTGCAAAAGTGCTGGTTGTCGGTGCAGGTGGGCTTGGAGCGCCGGTCTTAACCTATCTTGCGGCCGCCGGTGTCGGCACTCTCGGCATTATTGACGATGATGTAGTTTCGCTTTCAAACCTGCAACGGCAGGTTATCCACAAAACTTCGGCAATCGGCGAAAAAAAGACTAAAAGTGCTGCCGAAACGCTCGAAGCGATCAACCCGTACGTGAAACTCGACCTTTACCCTTTAAGACTAACAGAAGAAAATGCTGCCGAAATTATCGGCAAATACGATCTTGTCATTGATGGTTCGGATAATTTCACCACCCGTTATCTTCTCGCCGATAGCTGCGAAAATTTGAAAAAACCGCTTGTCAGCGGTGCAATCGGGCGTTTTGACGGCTCTTTAACGGTCCTCATGCCTTATCTTGGCGGTGAACACCCCTCCTATCGCGATCTCTTTCCGACCCCGCCGCCCAAAGGTGTTATACCAACATGTGCAGAAGCCGGCGTCATCGGTGCTCTTCCCGGTGTTATCGGTTCATTACAAGCCATGGAAGCCATAAAAATCATCACCGGTTGCGGTGAACCGCTTATCGGAAGGCTGCTCCTTTACGACGGGTTATCAGCCCGTTTCGAGACAATCCGCTATAAAAAAAGAGCCTCGACACAAAAATAAAAACGCTGTTTGTCTTGTTTAAAACAATGCCTTGTTCTTTTAAAACAACGCCTCTTGAAGCACTATTTTTAGCCGCGTCTTTCCAACTCTGTCATTCTAGCCCTGTCTTTCTAGTAAAGTCGGGCTATTTTGAATGTCGGGACCAGTTATTCTAAAAGGACTATTTCTGTTTGTCGGTCGACAAATTATCGGAAGCAATGTTCTTTTCCAATAATGGGCTGTCGGAATCTGATAATGGACCGTTATAATCTTCAAGATTACCCGCATCGAGAAGCGTTTCATTGGTTTTATAGGCATTGCCATCCGGCATGGTGTCGTGACGGCGCTCATGTCTATTTTCTGGCCTGTTCTTATGATCAGACGACTTATGCCCATCTTTATGTGTTTTTGTCATAATGTCTTTCTCCTGAAAGTCTCACAGCTAAAAGACATTGAGCGGATAAAAAACTTTTCAAGGCTTCAGGCTTTATTTCGCTCACAGGCTCGGATGCTCTTTCATAACTTCGGCAAAACACCTCCGACGATTGCCGGTTTTGAAAGCCGTAAATCCTCCCTTATGTGCATTGTTGAACAAAAAGATAATTTTGATAATTGTTATTTCTTGAAGCTATTCCAGCCAAGTGACGCACTATTGCCTCGGCGTTTCTGCGGATGTTTTATTGCCCTGATTTTTATTTCACTCAAACAAAACACAAGAAAATTTCAAAATATGAGAAAGCAGAGGTTCGACCAATTAGATAACTTTGTCACTCGAAAAACTGGACGATCTAAAACTGGTTAACCAAAAAACTTGGCCACTAAAAAAACCGGCCGATCGTTTTTGTTAAGCAGACATAGAATTTTCGCTTTGCTTGCCCGCGTTCAAGCTTGATAAATATCAAGCATCGCCAATGTTATGCTTATCAACGCTTAAATCGAAAGCGGCATTCATCAAAGCTCTGGTATATTCGGTTTTGGGTGATGAAAACACTTCTTCTGCCGGTCCATGTTCAACCATTTGACCATTTCTCATGACAATAAGATCATTGGCCAAGGCTTTGACAACTTTCAGATCATGGCTGATAAAGAGATAGGCGAGATTGTGTTTTTGCTGAAGCGTGCGCAACAAATCGACAACCTGTGCCTGAACGCTCATATCAAGAGCCGATGTCGGTTCATCGAGCATGACAAAACGTGGATTGAGAACCATGGCACGGGCTATCGCGATGCGTTGGCGTTGACCACCGGAAAACTCGTGCGGGTAGCGATTGCGCGTTTCAGGATCAAGATCGACTTCTTCTAACGCACGGACAACACGTTCATCGCGTTCTTCGTAATTCAGGTTTTTCTCGTGAATAAGCAGCCCTTCGGCGATAATTTCACCGACTGACATTCTTGGCGACAGCGAGCCGAACGGATCCTGAAAAACGATCTGGATATGACGGCGCAAAGGTCGCATCTGTTTAAAGGAAAAATGTTCAATATCTTTCCCGTTAAAACGGATATGGCCTTGTGAAGAAATCATACGCGTGAGCGCGAGACCGAGTGTAGTTTTTCCCGAACCGGATTCGCCAACAACGCCCAATGTCTGTCCTTCACGTATGGTCACGTCAATATCATTAACCGCCTTGATGTAATCGACCGTGCGGCGGAAAAAACCTTTTTTAACCGGAAACCAGACCCTGACCTTTTCCCCTTCCATCACAACAGGAGCGTTTTTATCGGCTTTCGGCGGATTTCCTTTCGGCTCTGCGGCAAGCAGTTTTTTGGTATAGTCATGTTGCGGGTGATTAAATATATCGGCGGTTTTTCCTGTCTCGACAATTTTGCCCCCAGTCATGACACAAACACGGTCGGCAAATTTCCTCACAATACCGAGATTGTGGGTAATAAAGAGCATAGACATCGAACGCTCTTGCTTGAGCTTTTCAAGAAGTTCGAGAATTTGCGCCTGCACTGTCACATCAAGTGCGGTTGTCGGCTCGTCGGCAATAAGAAGTTTCGGATTATTGGCAAGAGCCATTGCAATCATAACGCGTTGCCGCTGACCGCCCGATAATTGATGGGGAAATGACGACAAGCGTTTTTCAGGCTCGCGGATTCCTACCTGTGTTAGAAGCTCGATCGTGCGTTGGCGAGCGTCTTTATCCGACATGCCCTCATGAACTTTCATCACCTCGCTCACCTGCCGCTCGACTGTGTGAAGGGGATTGAGCGAGGTCATTGGTTCCTGAAAAATCATTGCAATGTCTTTGCCACGAACTTTCTGCAAAGATTTTTCATCAAGCTTCATTAAATCCTTATTGTCAAAAAGGATTTCACCTGAGGGGTGGCTCGCCATCGGATAGGATAAAAGCTTCAGAATAGAAAGCGCGGTCACAGACTTTCCCGAACCCGACTCGCCGACAAGCGCGAGTGTTTCACCTGAATCAATGTCAAACGAGACGTGATCGACGGCAAGTGTTTCCTTGCCATCCTGACGAAACATCACTGAAAGATCGCGAACACTGAGCAAAGCTGTCATTGGAATGTCTTCCTCGGATCGAAAGCATCACGGGCGGCTTCACCTATAAAAGCCAGAAGCGACAACATGACTGCAATAGCAACAAAGCCGGTAATGCCAATCCACGGAGCATTGAGATTGGTCGCCGCCTGCCGCATGAGTTCTCCAAGCGAGGCAGACCCCGGAGGCAAGCCGAAACCGAGATAGTCAAGCGCAGTCAAAGTCGAGATACCGGCTGTCAATAAAAACGGCAAATAGGTAAGTGCTGCAACCATGGCATTGGGAAGAAGATGGCGTATCATGATCGTGATATTCGGCACGCCCAGCGCCCTTGCCGCATTGACATATTCAAAATTTCTGGCCCGCAAAAATTCTGCACGCACCACGCCCACCAGCGCCACCCACTGGAACAGCAACATAATTCCCAACAGAACCCAGAAGCCTTGGGCAAGAACCGCCGCCATAATGATGATGAGATAAAGTGCGGGAACCGAAGACCAGATTTCGATGAAACGCTGGAAAATAAGATCGACCCAACCGCCGAAATATCCCTGCACCGCACCGGCAGCAATGCCGATAATCGAAGAAACCGCCGTCAAGATAACCGTAAACAATATGGAAACACGAAAGCCGTAAAGCACACGCGCAAAAACATCACGTGTCTGGTCATCTGTACCAAGCCAATTCCAGTTTCCGATTGTGCATTCTGGATCCTTTGCGCCGAGAGCGTAATTCTTGCAGCGCTCGTCTTTACTCTGGAGCCAGAATGGCGGTGCCAGCGCAACAGGCTTGTTGCCAACTGTTGTATCATAGGAATAATGCACCGGCGGCCATATGGCCCAGCCATGTTCGTTGATTTCTTTTTTGATATATTCTTCCCGGAAATCGACTGTTGCTAGGACACCGCCAAACTTGGAATCGGGATAGTCGAAAAGCACCGGAAAAAGCAGTTCGCCTTTATAGGATGCGATAATCGGCCGGTCATTTGCAATAAAATTGGCACCAAAAGAAAACAGGCAAAGAATAAGGAAAATCCACAACGACCACCAGCCGCGACGGTTTTTCTTGAAGTTTCTCCACCGCCGTTCATTAAGCGGCGACAAAAACGGTCTTTTGTTGCGGCGGGGTTTTACTGGCTTTGCCACGTCGATTGTCTGTACGGAAGTTTGCTCGCTCATCAAACGTCCCTCTTCTCGAAATCGATACGCGGATCGACAAGCATATAGGTGAGATCGGAAATAAGGCTCACAACAAGACCGATCAACGAGAAAATATAGAGCGAGCCGAACACAACCGGATAATCACGATTGACAATGGATGTATAGCTTAAAAGCCCCATTCCGTTTAACGAATACAGCATTTCGATAAGCAGTGAACCGGTGAAAAATGAAGCGATGAAAGCTGCCGGAAAACTTGCAATAACAACAAGCATCGCGTTGCGGAAGACATGCCCGTAAAGAACAGCGTGTTCGCTTAAACCTTTTGCCCGTGCCGTGACCACATATTGCTTTCTGATTTCTTCCAGAAAACAATTTTTGGTCAGCAATGTTGTGGTAGCGAAAGCGGAAATAACCATGGCTGTGAGTGGCAAAGCAAGATGGTGGAAATAATCCAGAATTTTGCCGCCAAGCGACAATTCATCAAAATTTTCCGATGTCAAATGGCTTAATGGAAACCAGTCGAAAAATGACCCTCCGGCAAAAAGCACCATTAACAGAATACCGAACAGGAAACTCGGTATTGCATAGCCGATAATGATAACGGCACTTGTCCATATATCGAATGTGGAGCCGTCCTTGACGGCCTTGCGGATACCGAGAGGAATGGAAATTGCGTAAGAAATCAACAATTGCCACAGCCCTAAAGAAATCGAAACCGGCAAGGCACCTTTGATAAGATCCACGACAGAACGGCCTTGCGTATAGGAATCCCCGAAATCGAAACGGATATAATTCCACAACATCGTGAAATAACGTTCAAGCGGCGGTTTATCAAAACCGAACTGTTTTTCGAGTTTTGCTATAAATTCCGGATCAAGGCCGCGTGCGCCACGATATTTGGCACTGGCGTCGCTTCCTTGTAACGTTACCTCCGATGAAAGCCCAAGGTCGCCACCACCGCCGGCAACCCGCCCCATGGCATCGCCACCGGTCCCTTGCAATTGTGCAATAATATTCTCGATAGGGCCACCGGGAGTAAATTGCACAATGACAAATGTCACCGTCAAAATGCCGATCAATGTCGGTATAATCAGCAGCAAACGCCGCGCTATATAGGCCGCCATATCTCTCTTTCATCCTTTTTCCGGTATGAGTTTTGTTACGCCCGCAACATGCGAATCAAACCGGTGCGTTCAATTGAACCCCTATTCTGGAACATTTATGGTAAACAAATGACAAACGGCTGATTTTTCAGCAATTCCGGTTCTTGGCAATTCTAGTACACCGCAGTTCTAGTTTTTGTCTTTTTTCACCCACCATGAGGGAATATCAACGCCGCTTGCTTCCGGTTGCGGTTCGGGAATGCCGAATTTGTCCCAATAAGCAATATTGAGATGTTCGGCATACCATTGGGGAATAACATAATAATTCCACAACAAAACCCGGTCGAGAGCACGCGTTGCGGCAACGAGTTCCTCACGATCTTTCGCATAGATGACACGTTCGATAAGTTTGTCGACAGCCGGATTTTTAATGCCTGCGACATTATAGCTTCCCGGCCGGCTAGCAGCTTTCGAGCCCCAATATTCCAATTGTTCATTGCCCGGTGAATCGCTCTGGCCGATGACCTTGATGACAAGATCAAAATCGAAATTCGCTTCGCGATTTTGATATTGCGAAGCGTCAACCACGCGCATGGATGCATCGATTCCCAAACGTTGAAGATTGGCTATAAAAGGTGCTGTTGCACGCTCGAAAGCCATGTCACTCAACATCACTTCCAATGTGAAAGCTTCACCCTGTTTATTGACAAGCCGGTTCTCTTCCAGATGCCAACCAGCTTCATTCAACAAACGCATGGCTTCTGTCAGATAGCGCCTTGATGAATCGGGCTTGTCATAAACGGGGTTGGAAAAGGGTGTGGTAAAGACTTCGGCCGGTACTTCATCTTTAACCGTTTCAAGAATTTCAAGTTCCTTTCCCTGAGGCAAACCTTTTGCGGCGAGATCAAGCCCGTCAAAATAGCTTGAGATCCGATGATAATCATTAAAAAACAACGATTTATT
Organism: Bartonella sp. M0283; assembly: GCF_016100455.1. Taxonomy (NCBI): domain Bacteria; kingdom Pseudomonadati; phylum Pseudomonadota; class Alphaproteobacteria; order Hyphomicrobiales; family Bartonellaceae; genus Bartonella; species Bartonella sp. M0283. The sequence goes on from NZ_JACFSK010000001.1 coordinate 1,882,664, forward strand.
GAGAGACTCGAAGTCAAAAGCGAGGTTGAGTGCCTGACGCACGCGCCGGTCGGCAAATTGCGGGCGGCGGGTATTGATAAAGAATCCTTGCATACGTCCCGAGCCGTGAAAGGCGAAACTGCGCCTGATAACTTGCCCGTTTTTGACCGCAGGAAAATCATAGCTCTGGTTCCAGCGCTGGATACGGTTTTCCAAATTCCAGTCGACGAGATTACCTTTTTTGAAGGCTTCCCATGCAGCGTTCGGATCAAGAAAATAGCTATAATGCTCTTTATCGAAATTGAACCGCCCACGATTGACCGGTAGATCGGCTGCCCAATAGTTTTTAACCCTTTTCCACGTGATCGATTTTCCGGCTATAAAACTTTCAACTTCGTAAGGCCCTGATCCCAAAGGTATTTCGAGAGTTGGCGCAGTAATATCCCGTTTTTTACCCGTTTCATCGGTTCCTTCCCACCAATGTTGTGGTAAAACCGGCATTTGCCCCATCACATAAGGGAGTTCGCGATTGCCTTTTTCTTCAAACACAAAGGTGACTTCATTGTCACCGGTTTTTTCGGCTTTTTTGACCGAATGATAATAATTGTTGAAAAATGGCGAATTGCTTTTCAAAACATTGAAGCTCCACACCACATCCCCGGCGGTAATGGGGCGACCGTCATGCCATCGGGCTTTTTTGTTCAAGCGGAATTTTACCCACGAAAAATCGTCCGGATATTGTGCAGCCTCGGCAATAAGGGGATAGTTGACCGACGTTTCTTCGGTCGAAGGTGCCATCAGTGTATCATATTGTTCCCCGCCGCCGCGGGAAGAAAAACCCGCAGCAGGTGTACCTGTAACAATATAAGGGTTGAAACTGTTGAATGTGCCGGTGCGACTATCGTTAAAAGTGCCGCCTTTGGGCGCATTCACATTGACATAATCATAATGGGTAAAATTGTCGCCATATTTGGGTTCAACTCCAAGAGACAGGCTCGTGCGCCACTCGGGATCAGCGATAGTCATACGACTAAGGGCGAAAAAGAGACAAAAAGCCAATCCGAGTTTCATCAAATCCCCAATCGATTTCAAGATAGCCAATAAAAAACAGATTTTATTGATTGTTATTCTTAAGGGGTTAAATGTGGCAATTCAACCGGTTCATCGGAAAGACTACGCAAATAAAGAATAAGATCGGCTCTATCCTTTTCATCTTTCACACCGTTGAAAGCCATGGCCGTTCCGGGAATATATTTGCGCGGAGAAGCAAGATAGGCGTCAAGTGTTGCAAAGTCCCATCTCTTGCCATTTCCTGCCCGCATAGCGCGCGAATAGGTGTATTCGGAAGCGGAAGCAAATGGCCTTCCCACTATTCCATATAAAGGTGGGCCGACACGCGCAGGGCCATTTTTTGCCGGTGTATGACATAAACCGCATTGGCCGAATACTTTGCGGCCATTTTCTATATCGGCCTGCTGAAGCCTTGTCACCAGTGATATTTGTTGTTTCGGTTCTACCTTTTCGGTAACCGGTGCTTCTTCACCGTTGATTGAATAAACAATTTTTGCCGGTTGCTGGTGGTCATAAACAAGGTCACTGCTATAAACGATTAGAAAAAGAAAAACAGCCCAGAGAAGACAGGCGGCAATAAGGTCGTTGACAGTGGATACCTTCATAAAAAATTCGGTCGCTTAAATTTTATAGATGTTGAAAATTTAAGTCTTTTGCGTCATCAACGCAATATCTATAAATCGGATAGAATAAACTGGGATAATAATCTTCAGGACGATGATGATGGCTTTTTCTACTCTTATACTTATTCCTGCCCGCATGTCTTCAACACGACTTCCCGGAAAGCCTCTGGCTGATATTGCCGGAAAACCGATGATTGTTCATGTTGCCGAACGCGCCAATAAGGCAAATCTCGGCAGAGTGGTTGTTGCAACCGACCATGAAGACGTTGCCAATGCTGTCAAAGCACATGGAATGGAAGCTGTCATGACCCGCCCGGACCATCAATCGGGTTCCGACCGTATCTATGAAGCATTAACGTTTCTTGATCCGGATAACCGTTTTGATGTCATCGTCAATGTGCAAGGTGATTTGCCAACAATTGCGCCGAATGAAATTGCTGCAGCACTAGAACCACTTGAAAACCCTGAAACGGATATTGCCACTTTGGGCGCTGAAATTTCGGTTGAAGAGGAAAAAGTCAATCCGAATGTGGTGAAAATCGTCGGTTCGCCGATCGGAAAAACCAGATTGCGCGCCCTTTATTTTACCCGCGCGACCGCACCCTATGGCAAAGGGCCGCTTTACCACCATATCGGCCTTTATGCCTATAAGCGCAAGGCACTTCAGCGTTTTGTCTCGCTACAACCTTCCTATCTTGAAAAGCGGGAAAGCCTTGAACAATTGCGCGCACTTGAAGCAGGCATGCGTATTGATGCCGAAATTATCGAAACTGTGCCTTTGGGGGTCGATACAATTGAAGATCTCGAACATGCACGAGAAATGATCAGAGCGGGAAAATGACAAAAACCAATAAAATAGCGTTCCAAGGTGATTACGGCGCCAATTCCGACACGGCTTGCCGGAACGTATTTCCGGATATGGAGCCGTTGCCGTGTACGACATTTGAAGATGCGTTGCATGCGGTCGAGAGCGGAGAAGCCGACCTCGGCATGATTCCGATTGAAAATACGCTTGCCGGACGTGTTGCCGATATTCACCATTTGCTGCCGCAAACAAAACTTTTCATCATTGGCGAATATTTTTTACCAATTCATTTTGAATTGATGGTGCTGCCGGGTGTCAAACGTGAAGAGATAAAATCGGTTCATAGCCACATCCATGCACTGGGACAATGCCGCAAGATTATCCGCGACAATCATTGGCAGGCTGTCGTTTCATCCGATACGGCGGGTGCTGCCAAATTCATCAAACAGGCAGGTGACCGCACACAGGCAGCCCTTGCACCAAAACTTGCTGCCAAATTGTATGGATTGGATATCATTGAAGAAAATGTCGAGGATTCGGAAAATAATGTAACGCGTTTTGTTATCCTTTCGCGGGAAGAGAAACGCGCACCAAAACCCGAAAACGGCGAAAAGGTCATGACCAGTTTTCTTTTCCGTGTGCGCAACGTTCCGGCAGCGCTTTATAAAGCCATGGGAGGTTTTGCAACCAATGGCGTCAACATGACCAAGCTTGAAAGCTATCAGGTTGGCGGCACATTCAATGCGACACAATTTTTTGCCGATATTGAAGGCCACCCCGATCAGCCGATGGTGCGCCTTGCTTTGGAAGAATTGGGCTTCTTCTCGACCAAGGTCAGAATAGTCGGTGTCTATCCGGCAAGTCCTGTCCGCGACACGAAAATCTATGGGTGAGGTTCACCGGCTCAGCGGGACGGTGCTCGTAAATCACAGAAATCGGCAGAAATTTGTGGGGTGTTGTTTGTGCGTTTCGAGCATGAATTTTCAGCCGGACTTTTATCCTGCTTATGGCAAGTGATAATATTTGAGGGTAGACGACAATCGGGTGAGAATTTTTCGGCCTAATGATGAAGGTTAGAGAAATAGCCTCTCTCAAGGCTTGAGATCAACAAAAGTGATTTTTGTATATTCCGTTCGGTCGAAGCAATGGGTTCAGAACGGATGAGACAAGCTGTTCAACACGGAAAACCACAAGCGGAGAATTTCGAGGCCATTCCGCTAATCTGGATAGCGGTACTTTTTTAAACCCCACGAAAACTACCGCCACCAAAAACCATATCCTAGTCGATAAACTTCTTTTCCAGCCATTCCCTTATCAAAAAATTGGCAATTGCTGCGCGAGGTGGCAAATGCAGGCCTTGTTCATGGCGACCGGCCATCATAAGTGCGACTTCCTGACGGGTAAACCAGCGCCCGTCTTCCATCTCGTCATAGCCGATAGTAATCTTGTCGTCGAGCGCTTCGGCATGACAACCGAGCATCAAAGAATGCGGAAACGGCCACGGTTGGGACGCAATATAAACCACCTTGCCCACCGGTATTCCCATTTCCTCGCGTGTTTCCCGACGCACCGCCATTTCCAATGTCTCGCCCTGTTCGACAAAACCGGCAAGGCAGGAATAACGCCCCTTTTCAAAACTCGGTGTGCGGGCAAGCAGGCACTTGTCCCCAAAATGGACAAGCATGATAGCAACCGGATCTGTTCGTGGAAAATGCTCGGTCCCGCAAGCCGTGCAGATGCGTTTTGCACCACCTGCCGCAATCCGGCTTGGCTTGCCGCAACGCGAACAAAAGCGGTTATTTTTGTGCCACATGAGCAATGAATAGGCTTGTGCGAGAACGCCCGATTGGATCTGGCTGAAAAGTGCGCGGCTATAAGCTTCCCTCAATCCCACTTGATTGAATGGTGAAGGGGGTTGACCGGCAAATTCTTCAACCGGCAAAGCAATAACCGGATTTTCATCTTCCCAACCAAGCAGGCAGGCTTCTTCCCATTGCGGTTTAAAAAGCTCTAATGATTTTTCATCAAGATAGAGATCGGCTATCCCGCTAACATTCCGATAGACGATTGAAAAACCGTTGAGCACAATAAATCGCGCATGATGGTTTCTTTGCTCGGCCACGATTGTATCCGTACGCTTTTCAAGCTGACGGTTGATAGGGTTTCCGATAAATGCAATTGCAGAAGATGTCATATTCAATCCAGCCTTAATTCAATCGAGCCTCAGTTGCAGCTTACGAATAAGCTTATGAGCGGCTTCATCGCTATAGGGAACGGGTTCTCCATATCCCCAGACCGTTTTCGGCCAATTTATATCGCCTTCGTTACGGGCAATAATATGCACATGGAGTTGTCGCACGATATTGCCGATAGCGGCTGTGTTAACTTTATCGCATCCGGTGATGGCTTCAAGTGCTACGGCAACCTCGTTCATTTCGGCAACAAGGACCTGTTCATCATCAACGGAAAGATGATGTATTTCTTCTGCTCCGGCAATGCGGGGGACGACGACGAGCCATGGCCAGCGGGAATCATTCATGAGCCGGACATCGGATAAGGCAAGCTCGACAATGAAAAAACTGTCTTTTTCCAAACGTGGATCAAGTTTAAATGGCTGTTGCAACGTATTTATCTCCATGTTTTTCGTTTCACGACTTGCTTTTTTGTTTCAAATTAGCGATATGAACGCCGGGAGGTTGGTGGTGGACGAGCCACTCGCCAACCGGGTCAGGTCCGGAAGGAAGCAGCCCTAACGAGCTTCGGCACGGGTCACAGTGCCAGCCTCCCACTCATTATACCAATCACATCTTATTCAGGTCACGTCTTGTTTATTGGAAAATTCGGGCAATGGCATTGTGAAAAATTGCCTGAACTGTCGAAAATCCCCACCTGAAATCCTATATTCAACACAATTGGTTGACGCAGACGTCGTCAAAGTTCACATTCAGGAAAATCACATTTCGGAAACTGGAAGAACACATGGAAAGCACTGAGGCAGAGACAGGTTATCGCGTCCTCGCCCGAAAATATCGGCCGCAAAATTTTTCCGACCTTATCGGTCAGGAGCCGATGGTGCGCACACTTACAAACGCATTCGATAGTGGACGGATACCGCAAGCATGGATGTTGACAGGCGTTCGTGGCGTTGGAAAAACCACGACAGCCCGCATTCTTGCGCGTGCACTCAATTACAAGACCGACACAATCGATAAACCGACAATCCATATGGACAAGCTCGGCGAACATTGTAAAGCCATTATGGAAGGCCGGCACGTCGACGTAATCGAAATGGATGCGGCATCCCATACCGGTATTGATGATATAAGAGAAATCATCGAACAGGTTCGCTATCGTCCGGTTGCCGCCCGTTTCAAAGTCTATATTATCGACGAAGTCCATATGCTTTCGACACAGGCCTTCAATGGTCTGTTAAAAACATTGGAAGAACCACCGCCGCATGTGAAATTTATTTTTGCCACAACAGAAATCCGCAAAGTTCCGGTGACTGTCTTGTCGCGTTGCCAACGTTATAATTTGCGGCGGGTTGATTCGAATGTTCTGGCGGCACATTTGAGAAAAATCTCCGATCTTGAAAAAATCGAGGCCGAAGACAGTGCTCTTGCTATGATTGCCCGTGCCGGAGAAGGTTCTGTTCGCGATGCGCTTTCAATTCTTGATCAGGCGATTGCCCATGGTGGCGGCAAGGTTGATGCCGAATCTGTCCGCACTATGCTGGGGCTTGCCGATCGCACGCGTATTATCGACCTTTTTGAAATGATTATGAAAGGCGATGTTGCCGGCGCTTTGAAGGAATTTCGCGATCAATATGATGGCGGAGCCGACCCGCTTGTCATTTTGAATGAGCTTGCCGATTTCAATCATCTGGTGACCAGATTGCGTTTTACGCCCGAAATTGCTGATGATATTTCGCTTGTCGAGGAAGAGCGGGAACGCGGGCTTGATTTTTCCAAAAAATTGTCCGTGCGCGTTCTCTCGAGCACTTGGCAGATGCTTCTTAAAGGCACACAAGAGGTTGATTCGGCTGCAAGTCCTATCGATGCTGCCGAAATGCTTCTGATCCGCCTCACACATGCTGCCGATTTGCCAACGCTTGACGAGGCGCTGAAAGCCCTTGGCGAGGGAAAGCCTGCCATCAAGCTTCCACCAAGTTCCGATGGGGCACAAGGCACAGATGATTCGCATAGTGTGAGCGGCAATTCCGAAAAAAGCAGTGCCAATTCCGGAAAAAATATCATGGAAGAAAAATCCGCACCAAAACATGCATTGGCGGATAATTCGACCGGCAGTGACAATGCTTTTTCGACGGAAACTCATGAAACTGCCCGTGCAGAGAGTGATAATAGCTCTCGCAATAACGCCGTTGCAGAACAGAAGAATTTGCAAAGTTCTTCCCCGCAAAAAGCGCCAACCATGCAATTGGTGAGCACGTCTTCGGCCGCTTTTGAGCCGGACGAACAGGCTTTACAAGACACCGCAAAAAATAACGAAACAGCCGAAAAGAACAGCGAGCCGGAAGTAAACAAGGTTATTCTTCATTCCTTGCAGGATGTTGTCGATCTTGCCGACAAACATAATGACATGCAGTTCAAACTGCTGGTCAAGGAATTTGTGCGTCCGGTTTCGTTCCGCCAAGGCCGTATCGAGTTTGAACCTGCTGAAGGTATGCCTCGCTTTTTTGCTCATGACATAGCCAAAATGCTCCGCGAATGGACAGGCGAACGCTGGACAGTAACGGTCGTCAATGAAGGCGGCGGATTAACTTTGCGTGAAGAGGACGAGAAAGCCCATCAGGCACTTCTATCCGATGCCGAAGCCGACCCCGATATTGCCAAGATTTTGAGATATTTCCCCGGTTCAAAAATTGTCGATGTGCGTGTCAACAAATCCGACGATGGTCTTGATTTGACCAATAATGACGATATGACTGGTGAAGACGACGAAAATGACCAAGGAGAGTAAATCCCATGCGTGACATGATGGGTATGATGAAAAAAGCCAAAGAAATGCAGGCAAAAATGCAGGCCATGCAGGATGAAATGGCAAATATTCAGGAAACGGGAACATCCGGCGGTGGTCTGGTTAGTGTGACTTTGACCGGTCAGGGAACGATTTCTGCAATCAAGATTGATCCTTCACTGGTAAAACCCGATGAAGTTGAAATTCTCGAAGACCTGATTATGGCTGCCCATAATGAAGCCAAAGCAAAAATTGAAAACACAATGGCTGAAAAAACCAAAGAAATTACCGCCGGTCTACCAATCCCTCCCGGTTTCAAACTGCCGTTCTGATATATTTGCGTCGATTCTCGCCGAGAGATGAAGGCAAATAAAAGCCATCACAAAAGCTTTGTTTGATTAAAAGAACAACGGCTTTTGTTTTCGGTGAACTAACCACAACCGGTAAACGGCCTGTCAAATAGCTGCCAGACTTCAATTCTTCCGTTACAACCCTGTACTTCATGTCTTGCGGCTTGATATGTGAATGAGTGTATTTTGCATGAAAATGCTTTTGCGTTTTTCACAAAGGGAGAATTAAACTGGATAATCATGCTGTCGAAACGTAATCAAGAAATGGCGTGAAGAAAAATTGCTTGAAGCAATCATTTTAATTAAACGTTCCTTGTTTTACGCCATTCCGTCCCGCTCTTCCTATCAGAAAAGAGCCCGATTTACCGGTTTCACTCAACAACTAGCATTTTCCAGAAGTTTGCATATATATTTTTAAAAGAGTTCATCCATGTCGAAACATCTCGCGGGTCCAGAAATAGAAAAGCTCATCCAACTTCTTGCACGTGTTCCCGGTCTCGGGCCACGTTCGGCAAGACGGGCTGCACTTTTCCTGATCAAGAAAAAAGAAGCTTTATTGAAGCCGCTAGGCCTTGCCATGCAGGATGCTGCCGAAAAGATACGTATCTGTTCTGTCTGCGGCAATGTGGATACGTCCGACCCCTGTTCAGTTTGCACCGACCCGAGGCGCGATCAATCCACAATCATTGTTGTCGAAGATGTCTCCGATCTTTGGGCGCTGGAACGGGCGGGCACCATGCAGGTCAAATATCATGTTCTGGGCGGGCACCTTTCGCCTCTTGATGGCATTGGGCCGGATGATCTTAACATTGCAGGTCTTGTGAACCGTGTGGCCGAAGGCAATGTCAAGGAAGTGATACTTGCGGTCAATGCAACGATTGAAGGCCAGACAACAGCCCATTATCTCACTGACCAGCTTCATCCCTATCCGGTAAAAATTACGCGTTTGGCACATGGCGTTCCGGTTGGCGGTGAACTTGATTATCTTGATGATGGTACTTTGGCTGCGGCGTTACGAGCAAGGACGAGTCTTTGAAGAATGTTGAAAACGTTCCGTTTTTTTACAGCATTTATCCTTCTCTTTGCCGCTTTGGTGGCAAATACTTCCGCCATTGATCGCGATGCGATCAACGGGCAATTTACCAATTGGCTTAACAAGGACTTTTATAAAGAGGCTCTCAAATCAGGAATTTCGGCCGGAACATTTTCTGAAGCCCTTTCCACAGTTGTGCCCAATCTCGCATTACCCGACCTTGTGATTCCGGGAGAAAAACCAAAAGCGCAAAGGCGCCAACATCAGGCAGAATTCAGCGCACCGGCCAATTATTTTTCGGCAAAAACACTTGCTCGCCTTGTTAGTGACGGCAAAGCACAATTGTCAGAAAATCGTGGAGCTTTAAAAAAAATAGAAAAACAATATGGCGTTCCGGCTTCGGTTTCACTTGCCATATGGGGACGGGAAACCAATTATGGTAGTGTCAAAATTCCCTATAATGCTTTTGAAGTTCTCGCAACCAAAGCGTTTATGAGCACACGAAAAGACATGTTCAAAACCGAGCTTATCGCTGCCTTGACGATTGTACAGGACCATTACATGGATGCGGCTTCCATGAAAAGTTCATGGGCGGGTGCGTTAGGCCAACCGCAATTCATGCCAACATCATATTTGAAATATGCTGTCGATTTTGATGGTGATGGCCATCGTAATATCTGGACATCAACACCCGATACTCTCGCATCTATTGCTAACTATCTGAAGCTTAACGGTTACAGGGCGAATGCCGGTTGGGGCTATGAAGTTAAAGTTCCCGAAACTGTCGACTGTTTTCTGGAAGGGCCCGATCAGGGGAAAATGTTAAGCGAATGGCAAAGGCTCGGCGTGTTACCGCAGTCCGATAAAAATATCCCCGCGCTTGATAAAAGTCGTCCGCTCTATCTCCTGATGCCGGAGGGACGTCTGGGACCAGCCTTTCTTGTAACCGACAATTTCTATGTGTTGAAATCCTATAATATGAGCGACCTTTATGCGCTTTTTATCGCTACAGTCTCTGACCGAATTGAGGGAAAACGTGGCTTTATCGAGCCATGGCAAAAAATTGACGAGCTTTATCAATCGGACGTTTTAAACTTGCAAACAAAATTGCAATCGCAAGGATATGATATCGGCAAAGCCGATGGTTTTGCAGGCTTCAAAACCCGCCGTTCAATTGGCTTATGGCAGCAAAAACACGGACAGAAGCCGACCTGTTTTCCAAGTCGTTCTTTAATTGCGGATTTTCGCTAAATGGCATCACATTCCGGTTCCAAAACAGTCATCTATGCGGCACTCGCAGGCAATCTTCTCATTGCGCTTACCAAATTTGTTGCCGCTTCTTTCACCGGTTCGTCGGCTATGTTGTCAGAAGGTGTGCATTCGATTGTCGACACCGGCAATGAATTATTATTACTCCATGGCTTGAGACGTGCATCTATCCCACCTGATCGGGTGCATCCATTCGGCCACGGACGGGAGCTTTATTTCTGGAGTTTTATTGTTGCCTTGCTGGTATTTGCATTGGGCGCCGGCGTATCCTTTTTTGAAGGCGTTTTACACGTTCTCAACCCTGCGGAAATCCATAATGTAACCGTCAACTATATTGTGCTTGGTCTGTCGGTGTTTTTCGAAGGAACCTCGTGGCTTTTGGCTTTGAGACATTTCCGCCGGACAAAAGGTAAACTTGGCTATCTTGCTGCTGTTCACCGTTCCAAAGACCCGACTGTTTTTTCCATTCTTTTCGAAGATAGTGCAGCACTTTTAGGTATTGCAATTGCTTTAAGCGGCATTACAGCTTCGATTCTTACCGGCAATTTTATTTTTGATGGTATCGCTTCGCTTGGAATTTCCGTCATCCTTGCTGTCACTGCAATTTTTCTTGCACGCGAATGTAAGGGATTGCTGCTTGGCGAGGCTGCCCTTCCCGAGGTGCGAAAAGCAATTTTCAACATTGTATCAGCCGACCCCGACGTGCAAAAAGTCAACGGAATTATCACCCAGCAGATGGGCCCTAATCAGGTGGTCGTCAATGTCAGTCTCGAATTCGAGGACAAACTGACCGCACCAAAGATAGAAGAATGCGTACTGCGTATTGAAAGGAATTTGGCTATTGCAAGACCGGAAGTGGTGGGTTTTTTCGTAAAGCCGCAAACAGCCGGTATCTGGGCGAGAAGACGGGAAAAAATCGAAGCAAACCACGAAGACAATAATGATAGCGATGAAGAGTAGAAAATAGCCACACCGCCTCTACAAAGTCGATCTTTCCGGTTTTAATCCGACAAAATAAAATTTTAAAAATACTATTAACTCGGCAATTTAATAATCCCCGTCTTTCCGACATACTCGACTATGAAGTCGAACAAGCTACGAAGATTCAAGAACATAGTGAAAACTGCCGCCGTCTGTTTTTTACAAAACCGGCACTGCTTTATGCCTGCGCGTGCTGCACAAATTCGCTTATAGAACTAGGAAAGTTCCGGTTAATGTCACCAGAATTTCTGTCGTAAATATTTTGAAAAGATAGTCTGTAATTTACTATCCGGCTTAATCTTTCTGGCGCAATCTTACGATAAGATCGACATGAGAAATTTCCATGCCTTCCGGTGGTTCGGGCAAATTGCCGACAATGGGTTTTCCTTCAGGGCCTGAAGGAATATCCACAATCTCGTTTTCACCTTCGAGGAAGAAGTGATGGTGATCGGATGTATTGGTGTCGAACCAGGTTTTCGAACCTTCAACGGCAATAATCCTCAAAAGTCCTGCCTCGGTAAATTGGTGAAGTGTATTGTAGACTGTTGCAAGAGAAACAGGAACCGAAGCTTTGACCGCTTCCTCATGTAATTCTTCAGCGGCAATATGGCGGTTTCCTTTAGAGAACAATAGATCAGCCAAAGCCATGCGTTGCCTTGTTGGCCGCAAGCCTTTTTCGCGTAAGCGTTTTTCCAATTCTCCAAGCGAATGATAAATCACTATTTTTCCGCGTTATTTGATGTTTCCCACTAACTCCGGTTAAATTATGTATACTGAAAAGCATTTGCAATCAAGTATACTTGAATATTGTCATCACCTTTAAAAACGTGTTTTTCACCACTTAGGCGGGCTTATTGACATCAATATCGCAAATAAAATTGAACGAGATCACGATTTGTCATCAAAAACTGTCGAAAAGCGGTTTCAACATTGTTGAATATGCTCTAAGAGTATGTCGTAAAAAAGCGCTAAGAGTTATAAAGTGCTGACGGATGGAGTAACAATGGCTGAACAAAAGTCTAGCTACACGTATGAAGAGCTTTTAAGCTGCGCACGCGGTGAAATGTTCGGAAAAGGCAATGCACAATTGCCGGCTCCGCCAATGTTGATGTTCAACCGTATTACCAAAATCAGTGAAAATGGCGGTGAACACGACAAAGGTCTGATTCGTGCCGAATTCGACATCACACCAGATCTATGGTTTTTTGCCTGTCATTTTATTGGTGATCCGGTCATGCCTGGCTGTTTGGGGCTTGATGCTTTATGGCAACTCACCGGTTTTTTCCTCGGTTGGTTGGGGGAACCCGGCAAGGGACGTGCGATATCAACAGGAGAAGTGAAATTTTCCGGAATGGTTACCCCGAAGACAAAACTTGTCGAATATGGAATTGATTTCAAGCGTGTCATGCGTGGCCGGCTCGTTCTCGGTATTGCCGACGGCTTTGTCAAAGCTGATGGTGAAATAATTTATAAGGCGGCCGATTTGCGTGTAGCCTTATTCAAGGAAGAGTGAGTATTCTTTCAAATAGAAAGGGCGATAGAGGCCAGTTCTATATGAACCCAAGGAGATACTGATGCGTCGAGTAGTTGTAACCGGTATGGGAATTGTCTCATCAATCGGGAATAACCCTGAAGCTGTCCTGAATAGTTTGCGCGAAGCGAAATCCGGTATCAGTTTTTCGCAAGAATATGCAGATCTGGGCTTCCGCAGCCAGGTCTACGGCATGCCGCATATTGACGTCGAGGCACTGGTTGATCGTCGTGCCATGCGTTTTCACGGGCGGGGAACTGCCTGGAACCATATCGCTATGGATCAGGCAATTGCCGATGCCGGGCTTTCATCCGATGAAGTTTCCAATCCGAAAACCGGTATCATTATGGGGTCGGGCGGTCCTTCGACACGCACAATCGTCGACTCAGCCGATATCGCCCGCCAAAAAGGCCCCAAACGCGTTGGTCCCTTTGCAGTGCCGAAAGCGATGAGTTCGACGGCTTCGGCAACATTGGCCACTTTTTTCAAGATAAAAGGCGTGAACTATTCTATTTCATCCGCCTGTGCGACATCCAATCATTGCATTGGCAATGCCTATGAACTTATCCAGTTTGGCAAGCAGGATCGCGTTTTTGCCGGTGGTTGCGAAGATCTTGATTGGACATTATCGGTATTGTTCGATGCCATGGGGGCAATGTCGAGTAAACGCAATGCAACGCCTGAAAGTGCTTCTCGTGCCTATGATGCCGGCCGTGACGGCTTTGTCATTGCGGGAGGTGCCGGCGTTCTGGTTCTTGAAGAGCTGGAAGTTGCCAAAGCACGTGGTGCAAAAATCTATGCAGAGATTGTCGGATATGGCGCAACATCGGATGGCTATGATATGGTCGCTCCCTCCGGTGAAGGGGCCGAGCGCTGCATGCGCATGGCTTTATCGACTGTCAAAAATAAAATTGACTATATCAATCCCCATGCCACATCCACACCTGTTGGCGATCCACCGGAAATAGAGGCGATCCGCAAGATTTTCGGTTCGGGTGATTCGTGCCCGCCGATCTCGGCAACAAAATCGCTAACCGGACATTCACTTGGAGCTGCCGGTGTGCAGGAAGCAATTTATTCCCTTCTTATGATGAAAAATAATTTCATCTGTGAAAGCGCTCATATTGATGAGCTTGATCCGGCGTTTGCGGATATGCCGATTGTACGCAAACGTCTTGATAACCAAAAACTGAACACAGTCCTGTCAAATACTTTCGGCTTTGGCGGAACCAATGCAACGCTGGTTTTCCAGCGTTACGAATAAACCGGACACTTTCGTTGAGAGAGTGCCACAGGCTTACGGAGAATATGATGGAAGGTTTGATGAAGGGCAAGCGCGGCCTCATAATGGGCGTCGCGAACGACCATTCAATCGCCTGGGGAATAGCATGTCAGCTCGCAAAAGCGGGGGCTGAACTGGCTTTTACCTATCAAGGAGATGCATTTGGAAAGCGTGTCCACCCCTTGGCAGAAAAACTTGGATCCAAGCTTTTGCTTGAATGCGATGTTGAAAATATCGATTCGGTCGATGCTGTTTTCAATCGACTGGAAAAAGAATGGGGCACACTCGACTTTGTGGTTCATGCGATTGGCTTTTCGGACAAATCGCAGCTTAAAGGACGCTATGTCGATGTGACAACACGTGAAAATTTCAGCCGCACAATGGTTATTTCGGCATTTTCCTTTACCGAAATTGCCCAGCGCGCAGGAAAATTGATGCCTAATGGCGGCGCGTTGCTGACATTGACCTATGGTGCATCCCAACATGTTGTACCTAATTACAATGTTATGGGCGTTGCGAAAGCCGCACTTGAAGCCATGGTGCGCTATTTGGCGGCTGATTTCGGACCGCAGAATATCCGCGTCAATGCAATTTCAGCGGGGCCTGTTCGCACACTTGCCGGTAATGGTATTGGAGCAGCACGTGCGATTTTCTCTTACCAAAAGCGCAATGCTCCTTTGCGTCGCACAGTTGATATTAATGAAATCGGCAAATCGGCACTTTATCTGTTATCCGATTTGGCTTCCGGTGTGACCGGCGACATTCATTATGTCGATTGCGGCTATAATATTATGTCCATGCCGATACTGGAAGAACTGAAAGACAGCGACGAATCACGCGGCGAATAATTTTCGCCGCGTTTCATTTCAGGTCGATTGGTGGGATTTGCTTTTGCCACTGCCGTTTTCTTGTCGATGGTGGTTCTTGCATTTTATTAATTGGTCTGGCTTCCGCTCTGCCCCTCCTCGTCAAGATTGATTCCTTGATAGCAGAGAACCGTCACACCAGTGCGGTAAGACACCTTTATACCCGTATTTACCTGCATTGATTGCCGCATTTAACTTCGAGCCCGTTCCCCAATTTATCAAAATACAGCCTTGAAGCTAAAATCCGTTAGAACGCGATCGCCTATCCTATTGGTTGCCCTCTCAAGCGAAGAATACGATCCGGCTTCATTTTCAAATCTGTCAATGATCGTATGTCTATGATGGCAAATTCGCGTTTTTTGATACGCGTTTCTATTTGCCATTTTGTCTTGTGGCGAAGTGGATTTGCTTTTTCCAGACTTGGTACCAAATCGGCAGTCCGGATAGTTCCGACAAATAATCAAACACGTTTACGAAGTCTTTTCACCCGCCTCTTCATAGCCTTTTTATAAACGTCATTTGCGCGCTTCAATCACTTTGAAGCCGCTCTGCTCTTCAAGGAGCAGTACTTTTCGAAAACATTTTTGCAAAGTCGTTTCATAAGGCAATTGCCGATTGGCCACCATGAGAAAGCAACCACCTGGTTTTAACCTTTGCGCTGCCACACTTATAAATTTTTGTCCCAATGCGACATCTGCCGCGCGTCCGTCATGAAATGGAGGGTTCGATAGGATTGTATCATAAATCCTATTGATCGGCTCGCTTGTGATATCCTGCCAGAAATAATCGACAGGAAGGGAAGCGTGAAGGCTGCCTATATGTGTTTTGGCAGCTTCCAGTGAATTATAATCGGCCTCATAAAGATCGAGCTCGGTAAGCTTTTTTGCCTGTTTGATCGCTTCATAGGAAAGAAAGCCCCAGCCTGCACCAAAATCGGCCGTTTTGCCAAACACAACTCTCTCCATATGTTTGACCAACATTTGCGAACCTTGATCAATGCGACCATTCGAAAACATGCCTGCCTCTGTTGTGAAGGCATTTTCAAAACTCTGCGGAAGCTGTTGAAGCGTTTCCAGCTCTTTTTCCTGAATATCCTCCGGTACAGTCAACCAGAAAGCAATGCCATGCGCTTTCGAGAGCTTCCCCAAAACCGGTACAATGGCGTTAACCCATTTCATGAAGGATTGGGCGCCAGACAATTTATCGCCACTGACAATAATTGTACCACCGGCTTTCACCACACGCAAAAGGGCGAGAAACCGGTTCTGGTTGAGTTTTTTATGCTTGTTAAGCTCAAGGAGACCACCGGAAAACCTCTTTGTTTTATCCGGCAATTCGGGCAAGCATTTAAAGCCGGCCTGTTGAAGCGTTAAAAAATCCGCCCGCCAAGGCTGGATAATTTCGAGTGATTTGACCCAATCCTTTTCCGGTTTTTCTGTCAAACCGAATGCGCACCACAAACTTTCCGGATGTGGATGTTCAAGAGCATTCTGATAAAAAGGCAAAAAAACCGACATTTTGAACTCGCTTTTTTAAGGAGGCTTTTTAACAAACCCGCATTGTTGTTCCTTTATCGTTATGCTTAAGAAGGTGCAATTTTAAAATTGAAAACAACAACCAGAACTATGTTCGGCCGCCAGGCTTTGCAACAATAGACTTTCGTTTTTTGCCGCAAATTCTTTGAAGATATTCGTTATCAAAAAACTTGTTTTAAGAAATGATCACTTTTGAATGAACCGTTTTTGAAAAAAATAATCGGGCTTGCGGGCCAATTTTTTCATTTCAAACCGGTCATCAAAAGAAAAGAAGCCGGTTTGATTTCCCTTGATTTAAATTGTTTTACCTCGTTTTCCTTTGTTTCCTATTGCAAAAAAAAGCCGCTCGTCATGAGCGGCTTTTTCCATAAAACATTGTTTCAAAGACTATTCTTTGTCTTTATCAGCATTCTTTTTACGACGATGTTTCTTTTCGGGCTTATCGGATTTTTCATCCCTCTCGCCCTTTTCAGCATTGTCTTCGTGGTGCTTTTCGCCCTTTTCATGCTTTCCATGTTTTTCAGCATGGTCGGCATCTTCAGACTTCGGAGCTTCTTCGCGCGGAATTTCCTGCCCTGTTTCCTGATCGACAACCTTCATCGACAGGCGGACTTTTCCACGTTCATCAAATCCCATGAGCTTGACCCAAACTTTCTGGCCTTCTTTGACGACATCTGTCGTCTTGTTGACGCGTTCGGGAGCCAATTGGGAAATGTGAACCAGACCGTCACGGGGACCAAAGAAATTGACGAAAGCGCCAAAATCGGCTGTTTTCACAACAGTACCCTGATAGATCTGGCCAACTTCCGGCTCGTCGACGATGGAATGGATCCAGCGTTTTGCAGCTTCGATTGTTTTGGCATCGGAAGATGCAATCTTGATCGTGCCGTCATCTTCGATATTGATCTTGGCACCGGTCTGCTCGGTAATCTCGCGGATAACCTTACCGCCGGAACCGATAACATCGCGGATCTTGTCGACCGGAATATTCATCATCTCGATACGCGGAGCATATTCACCCAATTCGGCACGTGCTCCGGTCAAAGCTTTGGCCATTTCACCAAGAATATGGATACGGCCTTCTTTGGCCTGTCCGAGCGCCACCTTCATGATGTCTTCGGTAATGCCATTGATCTTGATATCCATCTGCAAGGCAGTG
The DNA here is from genome assembly GCF_016100455.1 of Bartonella sp. M0283. Classification (NCBI taxonomy): domain Bacteria; kingdom Pseudomonadati; phylum Pseudomonadota; class Alphaproteobacteria; order Hyphomicrobiales; family Bartonellaceae; genus Bartonella; species Bartonella sp. M0283. The sequence goes on from NZ_JACFSK010000001.1 coordinate 1,900,125, forward strand.
ACACCGTTTTCTGTACCGGCAACTTTGAAATCCATGTCGCCAAGGTGGTCTTCATCACCAAGAATATCGGAAAGGATGGCATAACGGTCGCCTTCCTTGATGAGCCCCATAGCAATACCGGCAACAGGATGTTGCAGCGGAACACCGGCATCCATCAATGCCAGGGACGTACCGCAAACAGTTGCCATGGATGACGAGCCGTTAGACTCGGTAATTTCCGAAACGGCGCGGATTGTGTAAGGGAAACTTTCCTGCGAGGGAAGCATCGGATGGATTGCGCGCCATGCGAGCTTTCCATGGCCGATTTCACGACGCCCCGGAGAACCGATACGTCCGGTTTCACCAACCGAAAATGGCGGGAAGTTATAATGGAGAAGGAAGGTTTCCTTATACATTCCGGTGAGAGAATCAATATATTGTTCATCTTCACCAGTTCCCAATGTTGCAACAACGACGGCCTGTGTTTCACCGCGGGTAAACAATGCCGATCCGTGCGTGCGCGGCAAAATGCCAACTTCTGTATAAATCGGGCGGACTGTTTTCAAATCGCGGCCATCAATACGGCTGCCGTTATCAAGAATATTCCAGCGGACGATTTTTGCCTGCAAATGTTTGAAGACAGTTGCAATCTCTTCCGCATTATATTCCGGTTCTTCTTCGCCTTCCGGCATGAATTTTGCGTCAACCTTGGCTTTGACTGCATCAACAGCGGCATAACGCTCTTGTTTATCGGTAATCTGATAGGCCTTGCGCAAATCCTTTTCGGCAAATTTGAGCATCTTCTTTTCCAAAGCACTCAAATCTTCCGGAGCAAATTCACGTGGCTCCTTGGCGGCAACTTCAGCGAGTTTGATAATTGCATCAATGACCGGTTTGAAACCGTTATGACCGAAAATGACAGCGCCGAGCATCACATCTTCGCTAAGTTCCTGCGCTTCCGATTCAACCATCAAAACAGCGTCGGATGTGCCAGCAACGACGAGATCAAGCTTTGATTCCGGCATTTCATCAATGTTCGGGTTCAACACATATTTGCCGTTAATATAGCCAACACGTGCGCCACCAATCGGCCCCATGAACGGAACACCCGAAAGGGTCAGGGCAGCCGAAGCTGCGATCATCGACAAAATGTCGGGGTTGTTTTCAAGGTCATGCTGCAAAACAGTGATAATGACCTGTGTTTCGTTTTTGTAGCCTTCTGCAAAAAGCGGGCGGATCGGACGGTCGATCAAACGTGAAATCAATGTTTCACCTTCGCTCGGACGGCCTTCACGTTTGAAATAGCCGCCCGGTATTTTACCGGCTGCATAAGTCTTTTCCTGATAATTGACAGTAAGCGGGAAAAAATCCTGTCCGGGCTTGGGTTCCTTTTCGGACACCACAGTGGCGAGAACGATTGTTTCGCCATAGGTTGCCATAACTGCACCATCAGCCTGACGGGCAATTTTTCCTGTTTCAAGAGTTAGCGGGCGACCTGCCCAGTCAATCTCTACTTTATGAGTGTTAAAAAACATTTCTTGTCCTTGATTAACCGTGAGAGGACAAATTCCTTTCAACGGCCTAGTTCTTTAGTCATGTCATGGGCAAGACAACGAGGCGCATCCGATGTTTTTTGATGCGGCTGGCAATCCTGCCCCATGACGGTTCCTCGATTTCTGCGACTTTTTTAAGTCGTAGAAATTGAAAAGCGGGAAGTCACATGACTTCCCGCCTTGATTGTTTAGCGACGCAAGCCGAGCTTGGAAATCAACGATTGATAACGTTTTTCATCGACACCGTTCAGGTAATCGAGAAGACGACGACGTTGGGAAACAAGTTTCAAAAGACCACGGCGGGAATGGTTATCCTTCTTGTGGGATTTGAAATGCTCGGTCAAATTGGCAATACGTTCAGACAAAATTGCAACCTGTACTTCCGGCGAACCTGTATCGCCTTCCTTGGTTGCATATTCTTTGATCAAAGCCTGTTTACGTTCAGCAGTAATCGACATCGGTTCATCCTTTCAAAAAAAATGGGACATTGTAGACGCCCCGGCCGGGATGTCGTCCAGCTAGGGTCGATGAAACGACAGATGCAAAAACACCTGCACGTCCGCTTCATATATAGGAATTATGCGTTAATTACCAGCCCCGCTATTCGCTTGATAAGGTTTTCGACTATTTTTCTTGAGCTTTTCTTTATCAGCCGGTTTTTTGATAATAAACATTAAAAAAACACCCGAATAGATAATAAAACTATTCATGAAACGATATTTCTTTCTTTTTTTAAAAAATTCTATCCACAATGACGTATATAGAAAATATAATTCAAATATGTTGATAAAAATCAAACATTTAATTTCACCGGTTCCTACTTTTCTTTTTAATAGTGCCCATCAACGAATATTATAAAAAACAAATATATTATCTGAAATAGATGTGTGGATTTTCGAAGTGCAGTGGTGCAACACCCCTTATCAGGCTTGCGGCTTTTACGGCTGTCGCCTAGATTGAAACGAACAATAGATTTGTTCCGGAACCCAATGCAACAAAAAAGCTCGACACTTGCGCCATTCAAAAGCCATGCTTTCCGAAGCCTATGGGCGGCGACGCTTGTTTCCAATCTTGGCGGGCTTATCCAGACAGTCGGTGCCGGCTGGATTATGACATTAATCAGCACCTCCCATTCAATGGTGGGGCTTGTTCAGGGTGCGAACACCTTACCGGTTGTGATTTTCTCGCTTCTCGCCGGTGCCCTTGCTGATAATTTCAACCGCCGACAGATCATGATTACCGCGCAATTGTTGATGATGGCTGTTTCGATTCTCCTTGCAGTTCTCACCTGTTTCGGCCTCCTGACACCTTGGCTTTTGCTCGCCTTTACATTTCTGATCGGCTGTGGCTCCGCGCTTTATAATCCCCCTTGGCAGGCGACTGTTGGCGACATTGTACCACGCGAAGATATTTCCGCAGCAGTGACTTTAAATAGCGTGGGCTTCAATTTGATGCGCAGTGTCGGGCCTGCAACAGGTGGTGCAATTGTTGCCGCCTTTGGCGGCGCGGCCGCTTTCGTCGTCAATGCCTTCAGCTATATTCCGCTTCTTGGTGCACTGTTTTTCTGGAAACCGGACTATGTGAATAACGGTTTGCCACGTGAAAGACTCGTTGCAGCAATGTCTGACGGATTGCGCTACGTTTTCATGTCGCCGCATCTTCTAAACATCATGACGCGAGCGTTCATGTTCGGCCTTGGTGCCATATCGGTTCTGGCACTTCTTCCCATTATTGCCCATGAAAAACTTGATGGCGGAGCGCTCATTTACGGGACATTGCTCGGTTCTTTCGGAGTAGGAGCGATTGCTGCCGGCATTATCAATTCCTGGGTCAGACGGCGCTTTTCCTCGGAAACTATAGTCGTCGGTTCATTTATCGGTTATGCGCTGTCTTGCCTGTTGCTCGCTTTGAGTGACTCGTCAATCATTGCTCATATTGTTCTTTTTCCGGCCGGTATGTGCTGGGTTCTGGCGCTTTCGCTCTTTAATGTTTCGGTGCAATTGTCAACGCCACGCTGGGTCGTCTCACGCGCTTTGGCGCTCTATCAGACATCGTCTTTTGGCGGCATGGCGGTCGGAAGCTGGTTATGGGGAAGTTTGGCTGACAGTTATTCACCAGTCATAGCGCTTTATATATGCGCTGCATTCCTTATTGTGGGTGCATTGATGGGACTGAAATTTACGATCTTTGAAATACCGAGCATCAATCTGGATCCACTTGACCAATTCAGGGAACCGGAATTGCACCTTGATCTTCAGGCAAGAAGCGGGCCGATTATGGTTCTGATCGACTACGAAATTAAAGATGAAGATCTTTCAGAATTTCTCAAAACAATGTCGTTGAGGCGGCGTATCCGATTGCGTGATGGAGCAAGACAATGGACGCTATTGCGCGATCTCGAACATCCTAATCGCTGGGTTGAAACTTATCATATGCCGACATGGGTGGATTATTTGCGGCACAATCGCCGCCGCACCAAAGCCGATGCCGACGTGACAGAAAAACTACGCCAGCTTAGCCAAATTCCCGAAGGCTTGAGAGTGCACCGGATGATTGAACGTCACACAGTGCCGGAAGCTGACCAGATACAAGTCAAGCATTCAGCCCACCATCTGCACTAGGCTGATATAGGGTGAGAGAATAGGCAATTGCGCTTTCCGATAAACGCTTCAAGCGACATATACCCCAAGCGGCATATAACCTATTCTACCCTCCATATCCGGCTTCATAAAAAGCCGACGCCGGAATGTCGGACTGGGAGACATATTTGCCAATCCCATCCGTCATTTAAAACAATACTCCGATAAAGACAGGGCAAACTGTCAACGGACCGGATTTTTTCAAAATAATGTTTTGACTATCAGTGCTAAATTTTCGACTCGCTTGATAATTCCGGTTCAGGTCGTTTGCTGCTCCACTTTCAGAGCAGCTTATTAATTCTTTCAAAACAGAAATTGTTTGAAGGTAAAATCGCGTTTGGCAAGCCGATATTTGAGCAAATATTGATTGTGAAATAGAAAGCGGGTGCCGAACTAACTGAAGCTACAACAAACTCGAGTGTGCGACTTGCAACAAGCTGGATAATCGCTGTTCACCGCCTGCGACAAAATCGGTTCACTTCGCTTAAAAAATCCGGCTTATCGATAAAACCTCATTGAATGCGACAAAGAAAACACCAATCTTCAGGCTTTTTAGTCCTCAGCTCAGCCGGTTGTAAAAACGCGCTTGGGTTTGAACTGGCCTTTTTCTATCATTCCGATTGCCAATAATTTTCCCTTATACGTCGCACAAACCTCATCTTCATCAACGGGGGCACCTCGTCCACGCATTAAAACAGGGTTTCCCATTCGCACACGATAAGCCTGCTCGTCGCTTAAGGGATATTGCGGCAAAAATTCGAGTGCCGCACCGGTTTCAATCAGAAATTCATCAAGTGCGGAAAAATCGCGTGGCGGAAAAATGCCATTCTCGTCGGCCTCGCCTCGTTCCGGCGCGGCGTCTTCCAAATCTTCAAGGCTCACAAAATCATCTTCGACAAAAGGCGAAACTTCGATACGACGCAGATTGGCAATATAGCCATAGCACCCGAGTTCTCTTCCCATATCGCGGGCAAGAGCACGTACATAAGTTCCTTTACCGCATTCCACCTCGAAGATTGCATGCCCTTCCGGTGTCATATCAATGAGTTCGAGGCTATCGATTTCAACTTCACGTGCAGGAATTTCGATTTTTTCACCTTCCCGTGCCAGATCATAAGCACGGTTGCCATCAATCTTGATAGCAGAAAATTGCGGCGGGGTTTGCAGAATTGTGCCAATATAATGAGGCAAAATCGCTAATATTTCTTCTTTGCTTGGGCGCTTGGTGGACGTTTTTGTCACCACGCCTTCCATATCATCGGTATTGTGTTCTTCCCCCCACGCAACTGTAAAGCGATAAACTTTTGTACCATCGACAACATAGGGAACAGTTTTCGTGGCTTCTCCCAAGGCAATCGGCAGCATACCCGAAGCAAGCGGGTCAAGTGTTCCCGCGTGACCGGCTTTTTCCGCCTGAAACAGCCATTTGATTTTTGAAACTGCCTCGGTCGACCCCATGCCCTTTGGCTTATCGAGAATCACCCAACCCGAAACCGGACGACCCTTTTTCTTTCGCTGACGCGCCATAAAATTCTATTCCTTTTCCTCGTCATCGTGATGAAGATCGCGGGCCACTTCCGGTGAGTGCAACAAGGCATCGATTTTTGCAAAATTGTCAAAACTCGTATCCACCTTGAAACGGAATTCCGGCATATATCTCAATTGCCGCAACTGGGGCCCTAACTCGCCACGAATAAATCTCGCATGATGATTGAGCGCTTTTACCACCTCTTCAGGATCTGCATCGGCAAGTGGGGCAACAAAACAGGTTGCAACGCGTAAATCCGGTGACATTCTCACCTCGGTTGCACTGAGCACCACACCATCAAGCACCGGATCCAGAATAACTCCGCGCTGGAAGATGGAAGCAAGAGCATGGCGAACTTGTTCACCGACACGCAATTGCCTTTGGGATGGACCAGCATGTTTCATAACGATTACCTTTGATTTTTCAGGCACATATTTGTCAATCGATATCCCGAAATCTTTCAAAACGATCAATTTGCAACAGAATAAAGCGGTCAAACACCGCTTGAAAACCGGCGCGACTTTCGTTCATCAGACGGGATTTTCCGTTTGGCCATATCATTGAATAATATGGCCAAACATGTATTGAATTAGAGCGAGCGTTTAATGGTTTCAACGCGGAACGCTTCGATAATATCTCCAACGCGTATATCATCATAATTCTCGAAGGCCATACCGCATTCCTGACCGGCAGGAACTTCGGCAACCTCGTCTTTGAAGCGTTTCAAAGTCTTGAGCTTGCCTTCATGGACAACAACATGATCACGGATAAGGCGTACACCCTCGCCGCGCTCCATCTTGCCTTCTGTAACACGGCAACCTGCGACCTTTCCGACCTTGGAAATGTGGAAGACTTCGATAATCTCGGCATTGCCAAGGAAAGTTTCGCGGCGTTCCGGCGTCAACATGCCCGACATTGCTGCCTTCACATCGTCAACAAGATCATAAATGATATTGTAATAACGAATTTCGATGCCTTGGGCTTCGGCTGCATCACGTGCCTGACTATTGGCACGAACGTTGAAGCCGATAATGGCGGCATTCGATGCTGCAGCCAATGATACATCGCTTTCCGTAATACCACCGGGAGCGGCATGGACAATATGGGCGCGCACTTCGTCATTGCCGAGTTTTTCAAGTGCTGACGTAATCGCTTCGACAGAGCCTTGAACATCCCCTTTGATGACCAGCGGAAATTCTTTCATGCCGCTTGTCTGCATCCGGTTCATCATCTGTTCAAGAGAACCACGCGAGCCTGCCTGCCGCGCAACCGCCTTCTCACGGGCAAGACGTTGACGATATTCGGCAATCTCGCGAGCCTGTGCTTCATTGGCGACGACTGCAAAACGGTCACCGGCCTGCGGAGTACCCTGCATACCGAGAACTTCAACCGGCATTGACGGGGTTGCCGCTTTGATATGGGCACCACGATCATTGATGAGCGCACGAACGCGCCCCCACTCGTTACCGGCAACGATAATATCGGAAGGATGCAATGTACCCTTCTGGATAAGTACTGTTGCAACAGCACCACGACCGCGATCAAGCTGCGCTTCGATTACAACACCTTCGGCCGTGCGATCAGGATCGGCTTTCAAGTCAAGAATTTCAGCCTGCAACAGAATTGCTTCAAGAAGCTTGTCGATATTCTTGCCGGTTTTTGCCGAAACCTCGACTTCCAGTGTGTCACCACCCATGCTTTCGACAAACACTTCATGTTGCAACAGTTCGGTTCTGACCTTTTGCGGATCGGCAGCCGGTTTATCAATCTTGTTGATGGCAACAATAATCGGCACACCGGCAGCTTTTGCATGGTGAATGGACTCAATCGTTTGCGGCATGACACTATCGTCGGCTGCAACCACCAGAACCGCAATATCGGTTACCTGCGCACCACGGGCACGCATAGCTGTAAAGGCCGCATGTCCCGGTGTATCGATAAAGGTTATCTTCTGCCCCTTTTGTTCCACCTGATAAGCACCGATATGCTGGGTGATACCACCCGCTTCACCAGCAACAACATTGGCATGGCGTATGGCATCAAGAAGCGATGTCTTGCCGTGGTCAACGTGGCCCATAATGGTAACGACAGGCGGGCGCGGTTTAAGCTTTGCCGGATCATCCGGAACATTGAAGAGACCTTCTTCAACATCCGATTCTGCAACGCGTTTTACCGTGTGGCCGAATTCTTCGGCAATCAATTGCGCCATATCGGCGTCAATAACATCACCGGGCTTCAACATCTGCCCTTGTTTCATCAGATATTTGATGACGTCGACAGAGCGTTCTGTCATACGTTGGGCGAGTTCCTGAATGGTAATGGTTTCAGGAATTGTTACCTCGCGAGAGATTTTTTCACGCGGTTCCTGAATTTGCGAGCGTTTGAATTTTTCCTGACGCCGACGCATGGCAGCCATTGACCGGCCGCGCGAATTGCCTTCCTCGTCAAGTGCGCTATTCAATGTCAGTTTGCTGCGGCGGCGCTGTTCGCCACCCTTCACTGCTTTTGGAGCACGTACCTCGGATTTATTGCCACCGCCACGACGCGAGCGACGATCATCCTCGTCATCATCAACTATATTGCGCTTTGCGGCAGGAGCGGCTGCGCGTTGTTTGGTAACAGGCGCAATATCAAGTTCAATCGGTCGGTTGGCAGCCTGCTTGTCGGTTTTGGGACGATAGCCATCCTTGACCTTATGGACTTCGTGCTTTTTGACTTCGGGCTTTTTTCCTTCAGCCTTTTCAGCCTCGTGGGCAGCGCGGGCTTTTGCGTCCTCTTCGGCCTGTTTGCGCAACAGTTCTTCGCGCTCTTTAGCGCGTTTGGCTTCTTCTGCCTGACGACGCTTTGCTTCTTCTTCGGCGCGCTTATGTTCTTCTTCTTCGCGTTTATGTTCTTCTTCAGCGTGAAGCCGTGCTTCTTCAAGAGCCCGCATACGTGCTTCCATTTCAGCCGATGAAAGGTTGCTATGCGGGTGGTGAGGGGAAATTTTCGGCGGCATTTCAGTATGCGGTTTTGTTGTCTGGGCAACGCGTGGCTTGGTCACAACGTGCTTGACTTCCACCTTTTCGTCCGGACGGGTGATTTTACGCCGTTTCGTTTCGACAACGACCGCCTTTGTACGACCATGGCTGAAGTTCTGCTTGACTGTGCTGGTTTCAACCCCGGGGCGTTTTAAGGTCAGCGTTTTCTTGGCTGTTTTCTTGTCGTTATTGTTTTCCGTCATTCCGTTTCCTTCACGGCTTCTACCGTCTTCTTTTCCGGCCTAGTGCTTACCATCGCGGTAGGCGACAAGTTTTTGCACCGTTTTTATGAATCCCTGTGCAAGCTTCAAATTCAATAATGCAGCATGTACCACAGGATTATCACCAAAAGCCACACCCATTTCATCACTGTTGAATAAAGTTACAACCGGAATGTCTGGCTTATCCGGTCGTTTGACCGAGTAGATTGCCTGTTCGATCTTGCGTTTACCATCAAAAGCGGCTTCTTTCGAGTGTAAAACAAGACATGCTTTACCTGAACGTATTGCCTGTTCAACTTTGGTTGCACCGGTGACAATAGCACCCGCCTTTCGAGCCAGAGCAAGACGACCGAGTGCCGCTTTGACCAAAAGTTTGTCCACAAGTTCGACAAGCCCCTGATCCACAATAATATCAGTCTTCAGGCTATGTGTAAAAGCCTTGCGTTTTATTGCTTCTTCAAGAACAGATTTCGAGGCGGAAATCCAGGCTCCCCGCCCCGGCAAATCGGCTTTGATATCAGGCACAAGATGACCGTCAGGTCCGGCAACAAAGCGGATAAGCTCGTGAGCATCGCCACTCTTTCTTGTCAGGATACATGTACGGTCATTCATCAATCAGCCCATCTTTCCTATTCAGCCGGCGTTTCTGTTTCAGCAGTTTTATCGGCATCTGCCGGTGTTACTGCCTGTTCTTCTGTCTGTTCCTGATCTTGGTGATGAAGATCTTCTTCTGTCATCCAGCCGGCTTTCAGGCGGGCAGCAACAACCATAGCCTCGGCATCAGCGCGGCTGATATCAAATGGTGTCAGAACACCGGCAAAATTCTGCGTTTCGCCATCCTTGCGTTCCCGCCAGCCGGCAAGATCATCAACCGCATAACCGGCGAAGTCTTCAATCGTCTTGACGCCATCCTCACCGACGGCAACCATCATCGCGGTTGTCATCCCCGGCAATTCACGCAACTCATCGGAAACACCAAGTTTTTTACGTTTCTTGTCGAGTTCGGCTTCCTGCTTGTCAATATAATCTTTTGCACGCTGCTGGATTTCGGAAGCGGTTTCTTCATCAAAGCCTTCAATCGAACTGATTTCATCGGGATCAACATAGGCAATTTCTTCAATGGAAGCAAAACCTTCGGAAGCGAGAACCTGTGCAACCATCTCGTCAACATCCAGAGCTTCCATGAACAATTTGCTGCGTTTTGCAAATTCTTTCTGCCGGTTTTCGGATTCTTCCTGTTCTGTAAGAATGTCGATATCCCAGCCTGTCAGCTGCGAAGCAAGCCGGACATTTTGACCACGCCGTCCGATTGCAAGGCTAAGCTGGTCATCAGGCACAACAACCTCGATACGTTCTGCATCTTCATCAAGAACCACTTTGGCCACTTCTGCCGGCTGCAAAGCATTGACAATAAATGTTGCCGCATCGGGAGACCACGGAATAATATCGATCTTTTCACCCTGAAGCTCGTTGACAACAGCCTGAACACGACTACCACGCATACCAACGCATGCGCCAACCGGATCAATAGAGCCATCACGCGAGACGACAGCGATTTTTGCACGTGAACCGGGATCACGGGCTACCGACTTTATCTCGATAATGCCGTCATAAATTTCCGGAACTTCCATAGTGAAAAGTTTGGCCATAAATTGCGGATGGGTACGTGATAGGAAAATTTGCGGGCCACGTTGTTCGCGCCGGACATCATAAACATAAGCGCGAATGCGATCGCCATAGCGGAACGACTCGCGCGGAATGAGTTCATCACGACGGACAATTGCTTCGCCACGTCCAAGATCGACAATGACATTGCCATATTCTACACGTTTGACAGTGCCGGAAACAATTTCACCGACTTTGTCCTTATATTCCTCATATTGGTGATCGCGCTCGGCCTCGCGCACTTTCTGTACAATAACCTGCTTGGCAGACTGGGCAGCAATGCGCCCGAATTCCATTGGCGGCAGCGGATCCGACAAGAAATCACCAATCTCTGCATCGGGTTTCCGCTTTTTTGCATCTTCCAGAGAAATCTGTGTTGCATAATCGTCAACCGTGTCGACAACTTCCAGCAAACGCTGCAACTTGATTTCGCCGGTTTTGGAATTGATATCGGCACGGATATTGGTTTCCTGACCATAGCGTGACCGGGCAGCTTTCTGGATAGCATCAGCCATCGCAGAAATGACAATTTCACGGTCAATCGACTTTTCGCGGGCTACGGCATCTGCAATTTGCAGAAGTTCAAGCCTATTAGCGCTTATAGCCATCGATTCTCTCCTTTTTTGTGCCGCTTCACGGCATCGACTAAATTATTTCTTTTCCGGCTTGGACTTTTTTCGACTGTCCCCGCCCTTCAAATTCTTTTGTGCCTTGCCCGAATTATCCGCTTTTTCAGAATTGTTATCGGGCCCGAGGTCATCATCCGGAATAAGCTGCTGACGCAACGCCTTGTCTTTTGCCAGTGCATCACGGATCAGATCGTCGGTCAAAACCAGATGCGCATCGGCAATATCCGCAAACGGAAGTTGCACAGCCAGAGCTTCGCCATAGGCTGCCTTATCGGTATTGAGAACAAATCCATCGCCATTAACATCGCTAATTGTCCCGCGAAATTTCTTTCGCCCATCAATCATTATTGATGTTTCTATTTTGGCTATATGACCTTGCCAACGCGAAAAATCGGATTTTCTGACCAAAGGACGGTCAATTCCGGGCGAAGAAATCTCAAGATGATATTTCCGCTCGATGATGTCTTCCACATCAAGAATAGGTGAGACAATGCTGCTCACCTCCTCACAATCCTTGATGGTCATGGTACCATCACCCCGCTCGGCCATGATTTGCAAAGTAAGGCCGTTGAGACTCGACAACCGCACTCTGACAATCCGGTAGCCAAGAGGTTTTAGCACTGGTGCAACAATTGCAACCACTCGTGCCTCAACGCCTTTTTCTTCAAAAAGGCGCGGTTCATCCAAATCAACTGCCTGTCCGCTCTCGCTCATACCTACCTATTCCAAATATCAAACAGATCATTCCGGTAATAAAAAAGAGCGGGCTCGGAAAACCCACTCTTCATCAAATGATCAAGAATTTTCTACACTATACACTCGGTAATTGTTTTTTTCAAGCACAACATTACTGCATGTCAAAACAATTCCGGAAAAAACTTGTCCGATAACAATCTTCTAAAGTAGCCGCTATTTTCTGACGAATGTGAGATAAGCGGGCGTGCGCCCTTCCCGCAATGCTTTTTCTTCATAGCGCGTTCCCGGCCAAGCTTCAAAAGGCAATTTCCAATCTGTGGGCTCATTGGCTGTCCAATAAAAATCCGGATGATGCGCACAGTAAAAAAGCGTCCAGTTCACATAAGTATCAATATCGGAAGCAAACCGAAACTTGGCCCCGGATTTCAGAACACGCGCAAAGCGATCAAGATTTTTCATATTCACAAAGCGGCGCTTCCAATGTTTCTTCTTCGGCCACGGATCAGGATAGAAAAGATCTATTCCCGTAATTGATGATTCCGGCAACCAGTCAAGCAACTGTGTGGCATCATCATCATAAAGCCGGATGTGTTGCAGCCTCTGCTCATGCCCTTCCACGGCTGCAAGCATCTTGGCCATTCCATTGATGAATGGCTCGACGCCGATAAAGCCTGTTTGTGGAAACCTGTCCATTTCATGAACAAGATGTTCTCCACCCCCAAAACCGATTTCAATGCGTATATTGTCGCAATCGTTTTTTGAGTTACCGGAATTATTGAATAAATCGGCAAGTCGTTCCGGCGCAGGCTTATTCAAATCCACTTTAAGAAGAGGAAGTAAAGTTTCTTCGCGCCTGGTCTGGCCCGCACGCAATGTCTTGCCACGACGACGCCCGAAAAAAGCTTCACTTGCCCTTTCTTTATGTTCACTCATTACGCCTTGATCGCGTCTTTCAGCGCTTTGACAAGATTTGTCCGTTCCCACGAGAAAGAACCATCGCGTCCGGGTTTGCGACCAAAATGTCCATAAGCTGATGTTTTTGCGTAAATTGCCTTGTTAAGCTCGAGATGTTTACGAATTCCCGAAGGCGACAAATCCATAAGTTGGCGAATAGCTGCCTCGACAGCACTTTCATCAACCTTACCTGTGCCGTGCAAATTGACATAGATCGAAAGAGGTTGAGCGACACCGATTGCATATGAAAGCTGGATTGTGCAGCGATCGGCAAGTCCTGCAGCAACAACATTTTTGGCAAGATAGCGCGCTGCATAAGCGGCGGAACGGTCTACTTTTGTGGTATCTTTACCGGAAAATGCACCACCGCCATGAGGAGCGGCGCCACCATAAGTATCGACAATAATTTTACGGCCTGTAAGGCCGGCGTCTCCGTCCGGGCCACCAATAACGAATTTTCCGGTCGGATTGATATACCAATTACAATTATCGGCAATTTTAATATCGCTCAATGCCTGGCGGATGTAAGGCTCGACAACCGAGCGAACCTTCTTTGAATCCCATGTCGGATCAGTGTGCTGGGTGGAAAGAACAATAGAAACCACCTCGACCGGTTTGTCGTTTTCATAACGCACAGTCACCTGACTTTTAGCATCCGGTCCGAGCTTGCTTGCTTCGCCTTCATCAAGATGGCGTGCAATCGAAAGCGTCTCGAGAATTTTATGGGCATAATAGATTGGTGCAGGCATCAAATCCGGTGTTTCGCGGCAGGCATAACCGAACATGATACCCTGATCTCCAGCACCTTCCTCACCTTGGCGATCGGAAGCATTATCGACACCTTGAGCGATATCGGCAGATTGGGAATGTAATAAAACATCGATCTTCACTGTCTTCCAGTGGAAACCTTCCTGTTCATAACCGATGGCACGGATTGCACGACGGGCAGCCGAACGGAAACGTGACGGATTGATAACCGGATTTCCTTTTTTGTCATGAACAAGTTTGCCATTTTTATCTTTTTTCAAAAGTGTATCGGGCACACGAACTTCACCGGCAATAACAACGCGATTGGTCGTAGCCAAAGTTTCACAAGCAACCCGGACGGACCATGGGTCAACACCCGTTTTGGCTGCTTCTTTATAGATCATATCAACAATTTCATCTGAAATGCGGTCACAAACTTTGTCGGGATGACCTTCCGATACCGATTCGCTGGTAAAAAGATAATTCTGATGAGACACGGGAAACCCCTCTAGAAAGACGACGTTTACTTTCTTGCCGGACTCTCCGGAAAGAAAAACGACAGTTGCTTTATTTGCCAAGCTTGTTGAATTGCGTCAATGCCGTTTTGGTCCGGAGCACGAAATAAATGTGATAAACGCACTTAACACACAATATCCTGTCATCTTTCAGTGTCTTATCAAGCTTTTATCCATCACTAAAGGACAACAAAGCAGCAAGCAAAATCAATAATAAAAATTAAAAAATAAAAACGATTCTGCGTGTCCTAAATCAATTTTAAAAATCACTTAAAGCTGATTAAGAGTTTCGTCTTCGGATAAGGCCTTTGCCAAATCGATAATCTTACGACGAACTTTCGGATCTTTTATATTGGTAAACGCACGAAGAAGTTGAATGCCTTCGTTACTTGAACAAAAGTCCATAAAATTATTGTCTTCCTCGCGAAACCCTTCCGCTGAACGAGTTCCCGGTGCCTCTTCAAAAAAATAGGATACCGGCACGTCCAGAATTTCGGAAATAGCCTGAAGACGGCTTGCACCAACGCGGTTGGTACCTTTTTCATATTTCTGTATTTGCTGGAACGTAATACCCAATTGCTCACCCAGTTTTTCCTGACTGAGCCCAAGCATATTGCGCCGCAATCTTATACGGCTACCCACATAGACGTCTGTTGGGGCGGGTGTTTTTTTGAGTGCGGCCATAATTCAACTTTCTCGCGTCAATATTGATCCATCTTCATAAATTCAAATCGATTTATATGATTATTGTTCATGGGTTTTAATATCGGTCCCCCGCTGGACCACAATTTTTCCTCATATCATCTCATTGGTTCCGACTTGTCAATCGAACGACCGTTTTTTGCATAACGGAACATTATACTGAATATCAGTATAACAAAAAACGCTATAAAAGCGTGAAAAAAATTTGGACCTTTGTTCCATATCGGAACAATCGCAGCAGGGATTGGAGCATCAATCACACCGACTAAATTCTGGCCCAATGATCTGACGATTCGCCCATAAGGATCAACGACTGCCGATACACCGTTATTAGCTGCACGAATGAGAGGAATGCCCATTTCAACAGCGCGTAAACGTGCTTGATCGAAATGTTGATAAGGACCGGGCGTAACGCCAAACCATGCATCATTGGTAAGATTCAAAATTGCTTGCGGTTTATCGCCTTCATATCCCATACCGTTCGGGAATATGACCTCGTAACAGATCATCGGCAGATAAACAAATCCATCTGGTAGTGTCACAGTTTTCCGTATCGGGCTATTGCTATAGCCGCCTGCCATTACCGCCAAAGCGTGGAGACCTATTCGGTCGAATATTTGTTGGAAAGGCAAATATTCACCGAATGGAACGAGATGCACCTTGTCCGAGGACGCAAGAACATCACCATTACTATCAATAACAGATATAGTATTAAAATATTTATTATTTTCATCATTCGGCCGGCCACTGCTGCGTACCGCCCCGACAATTGCCCATTGATCCGGCCGAAGCAGTGATGCAATGCGCATTTTTGCTTCCGGAACATAATTGAGAATATAGGGCACTGCAGTTTCCGGCCACACAATATAGGCGGGTTCATGGGCACCATCTGTCAACGGTTTTTTGCTCAGTTGCATATGGGCATCAAACATCGCATAGCGCACTTCGTTATCAAGTTTTTCGTCCTGTTTGATGGACGGTTGTACCAACCTTACCCATCGGTCGGCCCTGTCATAACTTTCTATAGGAGGCGCGTTATAGAGGCGGAAAATACCAAATCCGGTGTGAGTGCAAAAAAGAACAAGGCCTATGCCAAGTGCAAGCCATTGCCCGCTTTTATCAATCAGAGTGGCTGGCAGCGAATAAAGGAGCACAGCAAGAGTGTTCATTGCATATAAACCCACCACTGCATCGGACTGCATAAAAAGTGGTGTCGGCATTATCGTGTAACCGATTGCGTTCCATGGAAAACCGGTAAACATAATGGAGCGCAAAAGCTCTGCCACTCCCAGAGCAAGTGCCAAAACAAATATACGTGACAGTCCTTCACGCCAAAAGACAATAGCAACGCCGCCAGCAAATCCCCAATAAAGTGCAAGATAAAATGGTAGCCCGAATATTGCTAACGGGATAGCCCAGCCGAAGCTTACGGGGTCAATGAGCATAGCGCTCGAAAGCCACCAAAGACCAAAAACAAAATAACCGAAGGCAAAGCTGAAGGAGGTAAAAAAGGCAAGCTTGAAACGTTGCTTCCGACACGTCTTACAAGCGACATTATCAAGCAATAAGACAAGGACCGGAAAAGTAAAAAAAGCCAGAGGAAAGAGATAAAACGGCGCTAATGCAAAAGCGGTAATTCCACCACACACAAAGCTCAGGAGCTGTCGTTTCGGCCCTCGTAATGTCTTCATATAAGAGGTGGCTGTTGCCAAAATACGCATTCCTGCTCCCCTCGTATCTTTCCATCCCTAAAATTTCGACACAAGATAAACAAACCACTTCGAAGTGCTTATTCGTAAACGTCTATTGAATCTTAGCCACTTCCAGAAAAGAAGATTGAAAACAATAGTTGCTTAATCGGATGGAACAGCCGCACCCTCCTGTTTCGGGTGATTTTGTAACGGTTGAATCCTGATCCGTTTAATGCGTCGTTTATCGGCCTCCAAAATGCGGAACTGGTAACCGGGAACGGCTTCTATAACTTCACCTTTTGCCGGTATCCGGTCTAAAGTCGAAACAATCAAACCGCCAATTGTATCAACGTCGTCTCCATGTTCACCAATTTTGAACCCTGGTCCCAAAGCTTTTCCGACCTCGTCGAGATCGGCGCTTGCATCCACAAGCCATCTATTTTCTGCTTCTTTGATAATGGACATGTCGACATCGTCGTGTTCATCTTCGATATCGCCCACAACCAGCTCGACAATATCTTCCATAGAAGCGAGCCCGTCCGTTCCTCCATATTCATCAATAATCAACGCCATTTGTGTTCGCGTTGCCTGCATACGCGTCAACAATTGTCCGGCCAACATTGATCCCGGAACAAAAAGAACACTGCGTATTAGTTCAAGATTACCGACAGCCTGTGAAAGATCAATTTTGGAAAAATCGAGAACGCCTTCTTTTTCCCCGCTTTGCGCTTTCCTTGTGATGTAATTCAAGACATCACGGATATGCAACATCCCGCGCGGATCATCGAGGCTTTCCGAATAGACCGGCATACGCGAATGGCCCGATTTTTCAAATTCTATCAATGCCTCGGCCAAAGTTGTCGAAATATCAAGCGCTTCGATTTCGGAACGCGGAATCATAACATCCTCGACGCGCGTTTCCCGAAGACGCAAAATGTTATTGAGCATAAGACGCTCTTCAGGCGAAAAAAGAGCGTTCGTTTCACCTTCTCCGTCAGAAAGGGCATCTGTCAGATCTTCACGCAAAGTTGAATTATTACGAGAGCGCAAAAAAGAAAAGAGATTGGCAAATAAAGACTTCTTTTCTCCTGATTGCGATCGTGAAGAATTTTGCCCTGTTGATGACCTACCGGACTCTTCGTCGATTGAACTATCTGTTTTTTCCGTCATGGCTTTTTAAAATTACAATATGCAAAGTAAATTGTTTCAGTTTTCTTGTTATTAAGCTAAGACATATATTTTTCTAATATATGTATAGACGAATAATAGCAACACTCATCTTTATTTAATCATAGATAAGGGTCAGAAATACCAAGAGAGGCTAAAATTTTTCTCTCCAAGGCTTCCATCTGCTCTGCCTCGTCGTCATTTTGGTGATCATATCCCATCAAATGAAGGAGACCGTGAACAACAAGGTGACTCAGATGATCATCAAAGCTCTTATCTTCCTCCGCAGCTTCACGCTCGACCGTTTCACGCGCAATGACAATATCGCCCAAAATCTCTCCGGGCTCTTGGCCCGGTTGAAGAGCAAAAGCTGGAAATGACAAAACATTGGTGGGCTTGTCAATGTGGCGCCATTTCGCGTTTATCTCGCGGATATCGGCATCATTGGTAAAAACAAGGCTCAATTCGCTATCAATATTGTCGAAGCCGAGCTCCAGCAATGTTGCTTGCAACACACCGTCAACGAGCTGTCTTAAAGTCTCCTCGTTTTGCCAGCCGTCAGCATTGATTGCCATGTCATAATGCACTGTCATTTTGATAAGTTCTTTGCTTTATTATTATCTTGAGCACGATTTTTCGCGTTCAAACGGGCGTCTTGATCATAGGCAGTAACAATAGCTGTTACCAATGGA
Organism: Bartonella sp. M0283; assembly: GCF_016100455.1. NCBI lineage: Bacteria > Pseudomonadati > Pseudomonadota > Alphaproteobacteria > Hyphomicrobiales > Bartonellaceae > Bartonella > Bartonella sp. M0283. Next base: position 1,918,523 of record NZ_JACFSK010000001.1, read on the forward strand.
TGTCGCACAACATCCGCCTCGGTAAAACGCACTGTCACAATATCATCAATACTGCCAAGAATGCGCATCGCTTCGGTAAGCCCCGATTTTTGTCCGAAGGGCAAATCGATCTGGCTAGGGTCGCCTGTCACGATCATACGTGACCCTTCCCCAAGACGGGTCAAAAACATTTTCATCTGCATTGAGGTTGTATTTTGTGCCTCGTCCAGAATAACGGCAGAGTGGGCAAGTGTACGACCACGCATAAAAGCAAGCGGAGCGATCTCGATAATATCTGCCGCCATGGCACGTTCGATTTTTTCGGCTGGCATCATGTCATAAAGTGCATCATAAAGAGGACGCAGGTAAGGATCGACTTTTTCCTTCATATCACCGGGCAAAAAGCCCAATCTCTCGCCGGCTTCAACGGCAGGACGCGACAAGATGATACGTTCTACAAGCCCACGCTCGAGCAACATTGCCGCGTGTGCTACCGCAAGATAGGTTTTTCCCGTACCCGCCGGGCCAACACCGAAAACAAGTTCGGCACGTTGTAAAGCCCGCATATAGGCATCCTGCATTGGTGTGCGTGCATAAATTGTTTTTTTGCGCGTTGATATATGGGCCGGTGTCACTTTCCGGGAACTATTTTCAGACTTTTCCTGATCGGCTTTTTCATTCACAGAAGAAGCAATTGCTATTGCACCATCCACGTCTGACAAACCCGGCTGCAATCCGGTTTTTGCAAGTTCATAAAGCTGATCAAGAGACCGGCGGGCAATTTCGATATCCTGCCTGTCTCCCCGGATTGACACTTCATTTCCCTGTGCACGGATATCAAGGCCCAGTTTTTGTTCGATGCGGGCGAGGTTTTCATCAAATTGGCCAAAAACGATATTTGCCTGCTGGTTATCCTCGAAAACCAGGACAATATGATCTGTATCGGATGCACCTTTTTTAACAGAAGCATCGTCGACACTACTTTTATCAGGCTCTTTCATTCGCCCGTTTTTAACTGTCTTGACCGTTTTTTTTGTTTCGGTTGAATTCTTCAACCTTGTCTCCTGAAAAAATATATCTGAGGAAGAATATATGAAATTATATGCAAAAAGAAACCTGCTTTATTCACGTTACTTAAACCGCTATGAAATTCGATCGAACATTAAAAAATATTCAATTGACTGCATGGCCTAGGAGACTGTTGGATGAAGCGTCTGTTACGTCAACCGCAATAATCTCGCCAATTTTTGCATTTGTTGAAACAGCAACAGGCAACAACCAGGGCGAGCGACCAACCATCTGTCCTTCATGGCGACCAACTTTTTCAACGAGGACCTCAATCCGCTTACCGATTTTCGATTGCAAAAATTGATGTTGTTGATCGAGAATAAGAGCTTGTAAGCGCTGAAGGCGCTCGTCTTTTACTTTCTCCTCTATATGGCCTTTCATTGTTGCCCCGGGTGTTCCCGGACGTGGCGAATATTTGAATGAATAGGCAGAGCTATATCCTACTTCTTGAACGAGCTTCATGGTCGCTTCGAAATCTTCGTCGGTTTCTCCCGGAAAGCCGACAATGAAATCGCCTGAAAATGCAATATCGGGACGTGCTTTACGAATGCGGTCGATAAGATGCAAATAATCATCCGCTTTATGTTGACGATTCATTGCTTTAAGGATCCGATCGGAGCCGGATTGAACCGGAAGATGAAGATAAGGCATCAACATTCCGAGATTTTTGTGAGCAGCAATAAGACTGTCGTCCATATCCCGCGGGTGGCTTGTTGTATAGCGAAGGCGTTTAAGCCCATCGATTTTGGCAAGCCGATAAAGAAGGTCTCCGAGATGCAAAACATCTCCGTCTGTCGAAACCCCATGCCAGGCGTTGACATTTTGTCCCAGCAAGGTGATTTCTTTTACGCCGGCGTCAACAAGTTCACGTGCCTCACTCATGATCTGGTCTAGCGGACGGGAAACTTCCGACCCGCGCGTGTAAGGTACCACGCAGAATGTACAAAATTTGTCACAGCCTTCCTGAACTGTTAAAAATGCGGTAACCCCCCGCTTCTGGACAGCCCGCCGATTATGGTGTGGAAGATGGGCAAATTTATCTTCAACTGCATATTCGGTTTCAACAACCTTTTGTCCTTCACGGACCTTGCGCAACAATTCAGGCAACCGGTGGTAAGTTTGTGGCCCTACAACCAAATCGACGGTTGGTGCGCGGCGCAAAATTTCGGCCCCTTCGGCTTGAGCAACGCAACCTGTAACACCTATTGTTAATGGCCGCGAAGGATCTCTTTCTTCGCGCATAACTCTTAAACGGCCGAGATCGGAATAAAGTTTTTCAGCCGCTTTTTCACGGATATGACATGTATTGAGCAATATAAGATCAGCATCGTCGGGAGTTTCTGTTGCCACATACCCCTCGCTGTCAAGACTGTCGCCCATGCGTTCACTATCATAGACATTCATCTGACAGCCATAAGTCTTAATAAAGACCTTGCGGCTATTGCCGATTTTTTTGTTTGCTTCGCTCATAGGATATTTTTAACCGGTTTTCTGGTAAATCTCAATCTTTTTGCTGAATGGTTCTACGCATGATCAAGGCATCACTATGACCTTTGTCTGTTTTGTAATAACCGGGTCGACGGCCGACTTCATAGAAACCGAAACCTTTATAGAGTGCAAGTGCCGCGCTATTGTTTTCATCGACTTCCAGAAAAAGCACTTTCGCCCGCTGGTGATAGAGGTAGCGGAAAACTGCATCCAAAAGTTTTTTTCCCAAGCCTTTTTGGCGAAATCGGGGATGAACAGCAATAGTGATAATTTCTGCCTCGTCGATAACCAACCGACAGAGGACAAAACCCAAAACCTTTCCGGGCTTGCCCTCGGGGCTCACGATAAAACCGGAAATTTGCGGATCAGCCAGAAATGAGGCAAAAACTGTTTCATCCCACGCATGATAAAATGATTGTTTGTGTATATCATGCAAGATATCACTATCATCCAATGTAATCGGCGTGACAATATATTCCGGTTTTGAAAAAAGTCCTGACCTCATTCCTTTTTCCTTGGCACGGAAAAACTCATTTGCGGTTTTGCATCTGCCTCGCGCAAATAAAGTGGTTTTGGTGAACCGTCGGGCAATTTGTTTTGCGACAATTTTGCAAAGCTTGCCACATCCGCAGCATCAAGAAAATAAACAGAACTTTCCTTAAAACCCGCCAAATGCGCTATAGCTCTGGAAAAGGGCCCTGCAAGAATTGCCTTCTCATCAAGCCCGGCGACAACGTCTTCGCAATTTTGCACTGTAGCAGGGGAAAGAGGCTGCAGTTTTTCATCAAAATCCTGCCGATACACCATGTTGCGGCCGGCATCTATCACAGCAATAATATGACTTTTTGGAAAAAATCCATGCGCTTCAAAGCCGATTGCTTCAAGCGAACTTACACCAATTGCCGGCTTTTCAAGTGCAAGAGCCAAGCCTCTGGCCGTAGCCACCCCAATGCGCACACCTGTAAAAGATCCCGGACCGATATTGACGGCAATACGGTCGATAGATGACAGCTCTATTTTTGCTAGACTGCACGCCTCAATGATTTGCCCTATCAACTTTTCGGCGTGCCCTTTACCAATTTTTTCGCTTATGCGCGCGACAATGCTGCCGTCTTTCATCAATGCAACGGCGCAATTCAAAGAAGCTGTATCTATGGCAAGCGTAATCATTTGCTGTCTATTAGACCATTGTTCACCGAAACAAAAGAACCGATAACCTTAAATCAATACGTTTTGAACTTTTCTTGGCTGATAGATCAAAATGATCAAAAATTCTTTTTTTCAAAACGGGAACGAAATATGGCAAAAATCAACAAAAATTGCCGGGCGATATTTCACAAATTTTATTTTCGAAGAGCTTGTATTTTTGTTTAGAACAAAAGCATCGGACTTGGAACAAAAATGTCAGGCAAAAATATATATGCAATGAAGAATATGAGGTGCGACATTAGAAAAAGTTATCGTATTTAATATGTCATGCATTTTATATAAATTTTCGTATTGATTTTTAATTCTTTATAAAAATAACTTTTAAGTGATTTTAATAATTATAATTTTCAGAATTATATGAATATTATTTATTTATATAAATTGTTTTGTGTTTAAAATTGATCAAAAAATTATGTCCTATTTGGATATTTTAAATGATAAAATTCTCAAATTTTTTACGGCTGATCAATGAAACCTTGTTTTTCAGTCAATCAATAATTATATATCATTCATAATAATTTTCTATATTATATAGAATATATTTTATATATAATAGCTATATCCCATTTTATCAATCGGCAAAATTTTTAGAATTAAAATAATTAAAAAATATAAGTTCATTATAATTTTTTATGAAACATCCATAAGTTTAGGTTATACAATTTATAATGGTAAAATATTTCCAAAATTAACTTATTTATTGTATATATTTGTTGTTGGATTATTTTTTATAAGGTGTATTCTATAAAGGCATCACCGCACTACCACTGGAACAGCTTGACACTGGTAGAAATTCCAAGCGGAACTTTCAGGCGTTTGGTGCGTTATATAGATACGCGGTTTAATTCAAGCGGAGATTATTATGATTAAAACACACAAAACTCGTAACGACATGCCTTCAAATACAAAAACAACTGCCATCGCGTTGTTAAACAAGAACCTCGCCACACTGATCGATTTGGCACTCGTTACAAAACAGGCCCACTGGAATTTGAAGGGGTCCAACTTTATTGGTGTCCACGAAATGTTGGATGGCTTTAGAGACGCAATTGACGAACACGTCGATATTCTCGCCGAACGCGTTGCTCAACTGGGCGGAACTGCTTTGGGCACTGTTCAAGAAGTTGCCGGTACGTCCAAACTGAAAGCATACCCGACAGACATTTATAAAGTGCATGATCATCTCTTAGCCTTGATCGAACGTTATGGCGATGCTGCCAATGATATGCGCAAAGCAATTGACGAAGCCGATGACGCAGGGGATGCAGACACTGCCGATATCTTTACCGCAGCGTCACGTGAACTTGATAAGAGCTTGTGGTTCCTTGAATCACATGTTCAGGAAGCTTAATTTCATTCTACCAAAAGAATGGAAATTCAGGATTCAAAGGAAGCAACCGCTGTTGCTTCCTTTTTTATATCCTCGACTGATAACTATTTATTCAAGGCCTTGACTGATAACCTCCCTTTTCCCGCAATTTGACGCAATACCGCATATTAAAATTGTTGTGTTTTTGCTAAATCAATAGTCATTCATTACGCGGAAAACTGGCGAATTTGTCCGGCTTGATACCGCCTCATTCTAACCAATTCTCATGAACTTCAAGCGATAATGCGCCATTTGTTTTGCGTTGTTTTTTGTGAAGCCGAAAACTCTATCTGAATTCGACAATAAAAATTGCCAGGTTAACCGGTGCGAGGAATCAACGCACAACCGAGATTTTTAATTATCCCGCGCGACAGCACAAAAATTCCTCTAACGAAAAATTTCAGAAATCCGGATTTCGCTAAAACGATAATTTTCGGTATTCGCGACATAAAACGGAAAACTGATGACGAGAGGAAAAGCTGTTGGTCATGCACGTTGTGGATAATAGTGCTCTCCCATCGGGTGCTTGAAACAGCTTGAAAAAATATTACCGGGCTTGGAGGTTGAAAATTTTTGTCTCTCACGAAAACCAATGTCGCTTATCTGCGAAGATGATAGCCTATTTCTGTTGGGCTTCTAGAGGATAAGCAGGTTGCAACTATACCGTACCTGTTTTCCGCAGTTTATCTTAAATTCGAATTCATATTCGTCCCCCAAGGGAAATACCTTTTCCTCAATGCCGGAGCTAACGTGAGGTCAAGTCAGGCTCGCGGTATACCTAGCTTATCCGGCCTTATTTTTAACAACCAGTTCTTCCAACATTTGGGTAGAGCCGGCTGGACGAGAAAATTTCTGAAATTCGCTAATGTTCGAGCCGGTTACTTTTTCGTTCCCTGAGTTGTCAGCAAGTCCATAGGGTGAGAGGCGAAGATTTCCGGACACTCTTTGTATAGTGGTTTTTTCCGGACACTCTGTATAGTGGCGTTTTACGGACTTTGTCCGGCGTTGCGTTCCAGCATCTCACTGGACATTAACTAGTCTATTTGCCGAGGTCTTCGCATTGGCGTCCAAGCAGGGTCTAGCGAATCTTCGGCCGACTCATGGCAACTGTTTATCCGGAACTATGCTCTTGAGCGAAAAACCGGTTTATAGCCTTTTGTAAAATAGCCTTTAGTTGAAAATTTAATCATTGTGGGCCGTTTACTAAGAACCACAAAAAAAAGCCCCGCTTGGTAGCGGGGCTTTCAACTGCTTAATTGTTACAAAATCGTATTATTGCGCAGGTGTTGCCGGTGTAGCAGGAGCAGCCTCTTCGGTCGAAGGTGCAGCTTCTGTTGAAGGTGCAACCGGACTACCACCCGGAACCTGATCAATAATATCAGGCTGAACAATACGGCCCGAACCGCCCATCATGTTGTAGTTCAAGTGAGAAATTGCCCACCATGTACCACCAAGAACGATGAATACGCAGAGCGCACCAAACCACATTGAGCCGACCATCCACTTCGCATCCGGACCTTCGTTGAGGTGGAGGAAGAAAACGATCTGGACGAATATCTGAATGAGAGCCATGCCAATGAGGTAGATAACCTTGGTGCTGACTGCCCAGTTATCAAGCATTCCCTGCATAACAGGAATGAATGATGCGAGGGTCAATATAACAGCCAGAATGAATCCGACCATGTATTTGCCGGTTGTTACACCGTGTGCTTCTTCATGTTCGCTCATTATAGTGCTCCCAAAAGATAGACGGCTGTGAAGACACCAACCCAGATAATGTCAAGGAAGTGCCAGAAGATAGAAAGACAGGACAAACGAGTCTTGTTATCTTTATCCAAACCGTGACGGCCAAGATGCAAGAACATCAATACCATCCAGATCAAGCCGGTCGTAACGTGAATACCGTGTGTGCCAACCAGCATGAAGAATGACGACCAATAAGCCGACAGAACTTCTTTACCGAATGTGCGAACACCGGTTTCAGGATCAACACCCGCATAAGCATTCGGATCAAAGAAGAAAACATTTTCCTTCCCGAAGAGAAGCTCATGGAATTCATTCAATTCCATTCCAATGAATGCGAGGCCAAGAATGAAAGTAATAGCAAGCCAGGTTTTTACCCCGCCGATATTACCATTACGAACCTGCACCATTGCCAAGCCATAGGTGATTGACGAGAACAGCAGCAAAGCTGTTTCGCAAAGCACGTAATTGAGGCTGATGAAATCCTTACCGGCAGGTCCGCCGCCGTAAGCGGAGGCGAACACTGCAAATGTAGCGAACAGAGTTGCGAAGATGATCAGGTCGGAAAGGATATAAACCCAGAACCCGAAGACCATTGTCGAACTACCGTCGTGGTGGTTTTCCGCGTGAGCGGTTGTTACTGCTGTAGCGCTCATGCTTTTACTCCTTGTGCTTTAAGAACAGCGCTGAATTCGTCTTCAGTCTTCTGTACTTCTTCAGCCGAGATGTAATAGCCTGCATGGTTTCCATTAAGCGAATGAAGCAAAATGGTCAAAATGAAGCCAACGAACGTAATTACAGCCAGCCACCAGATGTGCCATACGAGAGAGAAACCAAGTACCAACATCAACATGCCCGAAATAAAGCCTGCAATTGTGTTGGAGGGCATATGGATCTTCTCGAAGCCCGAGGTTTTACGATGCTCACCACGTTGTTTCATATCCCAATAGGCATCGTCTGCTTGAACGACAGGGACTGTAGCAAAGTTGTAAGCAGGAGGCGGGCAAGAGATTGACCATTCCAGAGTACGGGCATCGCCCCACGGATCGTTCTGTGTGATCGGCAATTTGCCTCTATGCTTGATGCCATACCAGATGGCGATCAATACCTGTAGAACAAAGCACAGGATACCGAGAAGGATGATAAATGCACCAACAGCTGCTGTGATGAACAAAGGCTGCCAGCTTGGTTCGACATAGTGCTGCAAACGACGTGTTGCACCCATCAAACCAACTGCGTAGATCGGCATGAATGCTACGTAGAAACCGATGAACCAGCACCAGAACGAAGCAATACCCAATGCGCGGTTCGGTTTTACACCGAAAGCTTTCGGGAACCAGAACGCCAATGCACCGAGGTAAGCGAACACAACACCACCAAGAATTGTGTGGTGGAAGTGGGCAACCAGGAACAAGGAGTTGTGGAACTGCCAGTCTGCAGGAACGATCGAGAGCAGAACACCGGTAAGACCGCCACCAACAAAGGTGAACATCATACCCATGCACCACAACATCGGAGGTTCGAAACGGATGCGTCCTTTATACATCGTGAAGAGCCAGTTGAAGACCTTAACACCGGTCGGAATAGCAATAATCATAGTTGCAGTACCGAAGAAGGTATTAACGGCTTCGCCACCACCCATTGTGAAGAAGTGGTGTCCCCAGACGAGGATCGAAAGGATCAAGATAACAAGGACGGCCCAAACCATCGAGGTGTAACCGAAAAGGCGTTTTGACGAGAATGTCGGAACGATTTCGGAAATGATACCGAATGCAGGAACAACCAGAACGTAAACTTCCGGGTGACCGAAAATCCAAACGTAGTTGATCCAAACCATTGGGTTACCACCGGCCGTATTGGTGAAGAAGTTCATATCAAGATAACGATCACCGGCGAGCAGTGCATAAGCAACTGTTAACGGCGGATAAATGATAAGGATAAGAACGTTCGAAACCAATGCGCACCAGCAGAACACCGGCATTTTCCACATTGTCATTCCCGGTGCACGACATTTGACGATAGTGGCAACAAAGTTGACGGCACCCATCGTCGTCGCAATACCGGATAGCTGCAGTGACCACAGATAATAGTCAACACCTGTGTCAGGGCTATTCAGCAATTCCGAGAAAGGTGGATACATCAACCAACCACCACGGCCAAAGTTACCGATGCCGAGTGAAATGTTGATCAGAATCGCACCGGCGCATGTAATCCAGAAGCCAAGGTTGTTGGCAAATGGAAAGGCCACATCGCGAGCACCGAGTTGCAGCGGCAGAACATAGTTCAAAATACCGAACAATAGCGGCGTTGCCATGAAGAAAATCATGATTGTGCCGTGTGCCGAGAAAATCTGGTCAAAGTGATCAGGCGGTAGATAACCCGCAGTCTCAGATCCAAGCGCGAACGCTTGGTGTGTACGCATCATGATAGCGTCTGCAAAGCCACGGACAAGCATGACAATTGCAAGGACGATATACATAATGCCGACGCGCTTGTGATCAACAGATGTGATCCAATTGCGCCACAATATTCCCCACCAGCCAAGCAGCGTAATAGCGGCAAGAATAACGACGGCCAATGCAACTACAACAAGGCAGGTGTAAAGGACGATCGGCTCATTCGTTAGCGCGTGAAACGCTCCGGCTACAGGGTCTGTAAGTCTTCCAAACATTTTTCAACCCATATTAAATGAATTTCGGTTTGGAGGGGACGTTACCTTTCGAGAAGGTAGATGCCCCTTCCTCGATAATTTTATTTCTTCTGAACCACACCGGGATCAAATACGGAGCAGAGTTCACCCCACAGAGATTTCGCTGCAGCAAGTTTCATCTGATCTTCGTTGCAAGTGGTGTCTTTATCTACGCACCGGTTCACGATGCGATAGTATAGACCTTTTTCGACTTGCGAGAAATAGCGAACCTCAGCGTCTTTTTGCTTACCGGCAGTATCACCCATTTTTGGCGAATAGGAAAGCTGACGATATCCAGCACGATCAAGCGTTTCTTTGCTTTCACGAGCTTTAGCAATCCAGTTATCAAAACTTGCTTGATCAACAGAATTCCATTTGAAGTGCATTTCTGAGAAACCGTCGCCACTGTAATTGGCGGAAGAACCTTTGAATACACCTTGACGGTCAGCAATAAGATGCAACTTCGCATTCATTTGCGGCATTGCATACAATACCGAACCAAGACGCGGGACCCAGAAAGCGTTAACAGAATTTTCCGAAGTCAACTGTACGAGGACCTGACGGTTCTCGGGCGCATAGATTTCGTTGATCGAAGCTACGCCATATTGCGGATAGATAAACAACCATTTCCAATCGAGTGCAACTGCATCAATCTGAAGTGGTTCTTGTGCTCCCGCAACAGCTTTATCAATCGGCTTTGAGGGTTCCAGCTTATAAGTGAAATAAGCTGTCAAGCTCCCCAAAATAATAATAACAAGAATCGGAATCCCCCACATGAAGGTTTCCACTTTTTTGGAGTGCCCCCAATCCGGCAGATATTCTGCTTGGGTGTTGGTAGCACGATATTTAATTGCGAAAGCGACAACGGCGATCATCACGGGAATGACAATACAAGCCATTACGATAACGCATGTAGTAATCAATATTAGCTCGTGGCGCGCCACATAGCCCGCCGGGTAAAGAACATCAAATTCACAACCCGACAAGAGCAAAGCGGATGTTAAGACGCCCAGCAGCCCTGTTAGTTTACCAAAGTTCTTCATTCCTACCTGCCTCTTTATATGCATTGCATATTATTGCACGAGGGTATTTCTATTCATTCGTCACGGAAAAGCGGGCTTTTCCGCTTCTCCAACTTTCCCCGTCAGGCAGAATATTTGTCCCAAAAAGACATAGAAGCCCGACTTGGACTGACGTTGCCACAAAGACAATTGTGGCATCATCTAGGCAACGTCTTACTCTTTGGGTAAAAATTCGCAAGTATTTTGTCCCCCCCTGCGTCAATATTGCGCGGTTTTTCCGAAGATTTTTGATTCACAAATCGTGCTGAACGATATATTCAACAGCGAACCGGTAACCATCACTTCCGCAGCCTGCAATAACAGCATCGGCTCTTTCCGATACAAAAGAATGGTGGCGATAAGCTTCTCTTTTGTGGATGTTCGACAAATGAACTTCTACAACCACCCCTTCAAACATTTTCAATGCGTCGAGTATGGCAATTGAAGTATGGCTATAGGCTGCCGGATTAATGATTATTGCGACGCTTTTTCCGATTGCTGCCTGAATAAAGCCAACCAATTCGCCTTCGCAATTGCTCTGTAAAAAATCGACATCAACCCCATGTGAACGAGCGCATTCCCGCGTCATATTCTCAATGTCTTTCAATGTTTCATGTCCGTAAATTGCCGGTTCGCGTCGTCCTAAAAAGTTCAGATTGGGTCCATTGAGTACTGTAATCTTTTTTACCATTGTCGGTATTCCCTCTATATGCAAATGAGTTTATTTCACGTCTGCGAAATTTGCTTAAATTTTGGTAAACTGTCCACCAGATATCTCGAAAAATTCCGCACGCCCCTTCAAGGCCGAAAAAAGCTCGCTATCGGTGCCGGTCATAAAAGTTTGGCCACCGAGTTTATCAAGGCTATCGAATAATATTGCGCGCCTTTTCTGGTCAAGATGGGCGGCCATCTCGTCAAGCAGAAGAATCGGTGTCATACCCGATATGTCTGCTGTCAAGCGGGCATGTGAAAGAACGAGTCCTGTTAATAAGGCTTTTTGTTCACCCGTGGAGCACAGCGCCGCTGGCATATTCTTTTTGGCATAAAAAACCAGCATATCGCTTCTGTGCGGCCCTTCAAGCGTCCGGCCGGCAGTGCGATCGAGCTCCCGCTTATCACGAAGGCGTTGTTTATAGTCCTCTTCGACGTCTACAGCAGATTGCCTCGTCAATGAATGTTCAATAGTTCCCTCAAGATCAAGCAGTGGCACCGGAAATGTATTATCGGCATCGAAATTATCTATATTTGTGATGAGTCTTACCACGTCCATACGCGCTGCCGCGATGGCAACGGCGAGTTCTGCCATTTGCGTTTCCAGTGCATTGAACCAGTATTCGTCGCGATTTCCATCCACTAAAAGCCGATTTCTGGCTCTCATTGCCTTTTCAAAATCCGACACGCGGCGAGCATGCGCAGGATCAATGGCCAAAACCATGCGATCGAGGAAACGCCTTCGATCACTGGCAGGACCGGTAAATAAACCGTCCATGGATGGAACAAGCCAGCTCACCCTGCAATATTCTGTGAGTCTGTCGGAAGCAACACTTTCTCCATTTATTCGCACTTTGCGACCATTCGAAGCAGTGTCACTTGCCGTACCGATATTGACATTTCCATAAAGAGCTGAATGCAATTGGGCAAAAATGACAAATCCATCCGCCCCTTTTTGGACAGGAGCCGCATCATGACCGGTTGGTGCATTTTCCAATCCGGCAGCATCTTTTTGAGGCTTCTGTTCAGTCAGCAATAAGCCGTTCGACCCCTGATCTTCCGGCGATATTTTTTCCCCCATTCGGGATGTCTGACCGGCACGAATGACACTATCGTAAGTTGCCCGGCGCAAGCCTCGCCCCGGCGAAAGAAACGACAGGGCTTCCAGCAAATTGGTTTTACCGGCACCGTTATGTCCGGTAAAGATCACAATCCGGTCGGAAAAATCGGCAGAAAAATTTTGATAATTACGATAATTGGTCAGCTTGAGCTGCCGGACAAAAACTTTTGCAGCGCTTCTGCCTGGTTCATCTACCATTCGTTCTCTAAACACGCATTGGCATTAAAACGTAAAGTGCGTCAGCATCGTCACTATCGCGAATGAGCGTTGGTGCGCCCGCATCAGCGAGCATGAATACCGCGTTTTCACCGTTGAGTTGCGCCATAATATCAAGAAGATATTTTGAATTGAAACCGATTTCCAACGGTTCACCTTCATAATCGGCAACAATCTGGTCTTCCGCACTTCCGGAATCGGGATTATTGACTGTGAGTGTCAATTGCCCATTTTCGATTGTTAATTTAACAGCACGCCCGCGATCACTGGAAATGGTCGATACACGGTCGACTGCCGCAGCAAAACTTTGACGGTTGATCGTCAGCTTTTTGTCATTGCCCAAGGGGATGACACGCTGATAATCGGGAAATGTCCCGTCTATCAATTTCGACGTCAGCACAACAGAAGCGATAGTGAAACGTATTTTTGTTTCGGAAACCTCTATCTTTATTTCGCTTTCGGCTTCCTCCCCCAACAATTTCTGCAATTCGCCAACGGCTTTGCGAGGAATAATAACGCCGGGCATTCCTTCAGAACCTGACGGTGCATCTGTTTCCGCTTCGGCCAAACGGTGACCATCGGTCGCCACTGTACGTATTTTCAGGCCTTTATCGTCAATGACGTGAAAATAGATCCCATTGAGATAATAACGCGTTTCCTCGGTTGAAATGGCAAATTGTGTGCAGTCGATGAGCCGCTTCAAGGCCGCTGCCGATAAAGTAAAACTATGGCTAAAATCACCGGCATTAAGTTCGGGAAAGTCCTCTTTAGGCAAGCATTGCAAACGGAAGTTCGAGCGTCCGGAAACGACCTGCATAGCGTTGCCGTCATCGGAAACCGAAAGCATAATCTCGCCACCTTCGGGAAGTTTGCGCACAATCTCGTAAAGGAGGTGCGCAGGAACAGTTGTCGAACCGGCTTGTTCGATATTTGCAGCTGTTGTTTCAGTGACTTCTAGATCAAGGTCGGTTGCTTGCAATTCGACCCCGGAGTTGACTGCATTGATAAGCACATTAGACAGAATGGGGATCGTATTACGCCGTTCAACGACGCGATGAACACGGCCGAGAGATTTTAACAGATGGCTACGATCGACTGTAATGCGCATATTGGACACTCTCTAAATTATTCTGCCAATTAAAACGGTTTCTAACTGAATAAAACAAGATGCAGTGATTCCTTTCACGCCAAGGAATCACCCGACAAGAAAAACAGATAAAAACCAGATTGGCAATATTCTTGCATAAAATACAAGACACTACTCTCGAGCAGAGTCTATCGAGACCTGCTCTCCCGAACGTCTGTTCAAGCTGATTGCTCATCAATCAGCCGCTTCAAGAGCTCCAATTCTTTGGCCAATTGCTGATCGGCGCCAACCATATCTTCAATTTTGCGCACGGCATGAAGGACAGTTGTGTGATCGCGTCCACCAAAGCGACGGCCAATTTCCGGAAGCGAGCGCGGTGTCATCATTTTTGCAAGATACATCGCAACCTGACGCGGTTTCACGATTGTACGCGTACGTCGATTCGACAGCAGATCCTGCTTGGAAACATTATAATGACGGGCCACAACACGCTGGATTTCTTCGATACGAATCCGCTTCGGCTCACCGGAGCGCGTCAGATGGTCCAACAATTCGTCAATACGATTGAGCGATAAATCCGGCTCGAAAGATTGACGGAACAGAAGCTGGTTGAACGCCCCTTCAAGATCGCGCCCCGAACCGGAAACAGTCCTTGCAATATGAGAAAGAACCTCGTCAGGGATTGAAATAGAAGGATCATCATGTTGGGCTGCTTTCAAGCGCTTACGCAACATCTCAAGCCGCATGTCATAATCAGGCGACTCAATTTCCAGCGACACACCCCCTTGCAAACGCGAGCGCACCCTGACATCCAATGATTCGAGCTCCGCTGGTGCCCTATCGGCGGCTACAACAACCTGTTTTGCACTATCCAGCAACATATTAAGCAAATGGCAGAATTCATGTTGAATCGATTTGCCCTGTAAAAATTGCATATCGTCAATAATAAGCAGGTCGATATCTCGCAATTGTTCTTTAAATGACAATGCATTGTTATCACGAATTGCTGTTGCAAAACGCCACATAAAATATTCGGCAGTCAAATAGATGACACGAACAGGAGTAGGACGCTGCAATGCGGCAGCAGCAATTGCTTGCAAAAGATGGGTTTTACCCAGGCCTACAGATGCATGAATAAAAAGTGGGTTAAAGCGCAAAGCACTTTTGTGGCTTTCAGCAATCGACCGGGCTGCAGCAAGAGCTACGCGATTGGACGGACCTTCAACAAAAGTCTCGAACGTATATCGCGAATCAAGCGGTGAGCCAAAGACACTCTGTTGGTTTTCTCCGGAAAAACGTTCCGTGCGCCCGTGAGAAGACGACACAACCATATTTTCTTGTGGGGTATGAACATGCGTCTCTTCTTCTTTTCGCGGAGCATGATTTTTAACCACACGATTCATTCCGCGCACAACAACATCAACCCGCAACAGTGTTGGACATTCCTGCCGCCATAACTCGGTCAGAATGGTCGAATAATGGTTGGTAATCCAGGAACGTAAAAAAGCTGTCGGAACAGAAAGTCGTACCTGGCTCCGGCTGAATTCATCAAGTTGCAGACGTCCGAACCAGCTCGTATAAGCCTCATTACCGACATGAACTTTCAACTGTGCCATAACACGTTCAAAAAGTTCGTCCCCTTCATCTTGTGCAACCAAATGATGAACATCATCACTTACTTTGGCTTCACCAGAAACAATCCCATTCAAATTTGACATCTTACGCAACATTCTCTCTGACAAAGACAAATGAAAACCGAACGATTACAACACCCTCGCCGTCCAAATATCCTTGCCTTCAATAACCAAAAATAACACTACTCCGCGAAAAACAGACCGACACGTTTGTTAACCCGCTTAACAAACCAAAAACACATCCATTCAACACGAAAAACTCAACTCAATCCTAGCAACTTTCCCCTTCACAACAAACGTCACCTCAAAGCCAGATAATATAGGCCGATCGAGATCACTCTGCCTCGTGATTACCTTTCCATCTGCTATAGCAAACTTGGGTGTACACAAAACCATGTTCTGTTTCATCAAGTTTCACGACTTCAATCCCTTAGCAACAAAACAAAGAGCATATTCATTTGATAGCATTACTACCTTTGTCATTCGCTTATCATCAACAGATCAGAGAAGACTCAAAGGAAGCAGACTGGAAAGTTATTAATTCCAGATAGACCATACAAAAACGCCGTCCATAAATGCAAGGGGTAAAACTCAACCGGAAATTGTGTTTCTACCCTGTTTTTCCGATATCCGTTAATAGGTTCGGCGCGTAATTACTTTGAATCAATAAGCTTTTTCGGAACAGCTTATGTCACTCACCGGTCGACAAAATCCCTTAAAAAAAAATTAAAAAAAAAGCTTGACAAAATACGAGTGTGACATGGCATTTTTTCCATTGTGGATAAGGCCGTTAGGCAATTGTTTTTAAAGGTTTTTTTACAAAAAAATAAAATGATATTTCTTTCTAAAATTAATCATTTTTACGGTTAATTATTTCTCCGTGTTAACCAAAATAAAAACGCAAAAAACCGGCACCCAAAAAGGTACCGGTTTAAAAATTTTATAACCCCACACGACCGAATAAAACTCTTCGGACGTGTTCTTTCAAACAATTAGGCAGAAAGTGATTTCAACTTTTTGGCTAAACGCGAAACTTTGCGCGATGCTGCATTCTTATGCAGAACACCTTTTGTGACAGCACGCATCAATTCCGGTTCGACAGCTTTGAAAGCAACTTCAGCCGCAGCTTTATTACCGCCAGCAACAGCATCATCAAACTTGCGTACAAATGTACGAATACGTGTACGACGTGATTTGTTCACTTCTGTGCGTGCTGCAATCTTACGCACTGCTTTTCTGGACGAAGGTGTATTCGCCATAAGTCTATCTCTCTCTTCTTATTGAACGACCCTTAAGGCCTAGAAACACAAACTGCGGCCAAGAGCCGCTTAATCTTGGCGGGCTTATAGCGTAATTTAGCTGTGCGCGTCAATGAGATTCTCTGAATTTGTCCGTTAAAAATAAACGGGCCGCAATTTTACGACCCGTTTATCGTTTTTTAAGTTGTCAATCAGCCTTCTTTGGCGAGGTTGCGCAAAACATATTGCAAAATGCCGCCATTATGAAGGTAGTCAAGTTCATCAACAGTATCGACCCGGCAAAGAAGCGGAACCTCTTTGACAGTGCCGTCACCGAATTTGACCTTGGCAACAGTCTTTTGCCGTGGTTTCAGATCGTTGATGCCATCAATCGTGATGACTTCATCGCCTTTCAGCCCCAATGAACGCCAGCTCTGTCCATCCTCGAAGACAAACGGTACAATTCCCATACCAACGAGATTGGAACGATGGATACGCTCGAAAGATTGAGCAATCACAGCGCGCACGCCCAAAAGATTGGTTCCTTTGGCCGCCCAGTCGCGGGATGAGCCGTTACCATATTCGATGCCGGCGAAGACAACGAGTGGCACATGCTCGCTCTTATACTGCATAGCAGCATCATAGATCGATTCTTCTTCCTTGGAGGGATAGTGAATGGTGTAGCCACCTTCTCGTCCATTCTCGCCCAGCATGAAGTTACGGATACGGATATTGGCAAATGTGCCACGCATCATCACTTCATGGTTGCCACGACGGGTACCATACTGGTTGAAATCGGCAGGTTTTACACCATGTTCCATCAGATATTTACCAGCCGGAGAATCAACCTTGATGGTACCGGCAGGAGAAATATGGTCGGTCGTAATCTTGTCCCCGAAAAGTCCGAGGATACGAGCTCCGTCAATATTTTTGAGCGGTGCAGGTACTTTCGGCATATTTTCAAAATAGGGAGGATTGCGGACATAGGTCGAGTCTTTGTCCCAGGCATAGGTTTCGCCTGCAGGAACCTGGACTTTCTGCCAGTTTTCATCACCCTTGAAGACGTCCGCATATTTTGATTCAAAAATCTTGCGGGTAACATTCTTTTCGATGAATTCCTGAACTTCCTGCGAAGTTGGCCAGATATCCTTCAGATAAACCGGCTTTCCATCCTTGCCGGTTCCAAGAGGCTCTTTTGTGAGGTCCTTGGTGATGGTTCCAGCCAAAGCATGGGCAACAACAAGTGGCGGTGAAGCAAGGTAGTTTGCCTGAACATCAGGCGAAACACGTCCCTCGAAGTTACGGTTACCGGAAAGGACCGCTGCAACGATCAATCCCTTGTCATTGATGGTTTTTGAAATTGCCGGCGGCAGAGGACCCGAGTTACCAATACAGGTTGTGCAACCGAAACCGACCAGATTGAAGCCCAAAGCATCAAGATCTTTTTGAAGTCCGGAATTGACCAGATAGGCTTCAACGACCTGCGAGCCCGGAGCCAATGAAGTTTTAACCCACGGCTTGGATTTCAAGCCTTTGGCAACCGCGTTTCGAGCAAGTAGACCCGCAGCAATCAGAACACTCGGATTGGACGTATTGGTGCAAGATGTGATCGCTGCAATAGCAACATCTCCGTGGCCAATGTCGAAATCCTCGCCTTCAACCGGATAACGTGTTTTTTCACCGGTTGTTTTCTTATATTCGTTGTGAAGAGCTGTGGCAAAACTTTTACCGACTTCTTCAAGCGGCAAACGCCCTTCCGGACGTTTCGGCCCGGCCATAGACGGAACAACAGTTCCCATATCAAGTTCGATTGTATCAGTAAATACCGGATCGGCAGTATGGGAATCATGCCACATGCCTTGAGCTTTTGTATAAGCTTCGACAAGTGCAATCCGTTCTTCTTTACGGCCTGTCATATTGAGGTAACGGATGGTTTCCTGATCAATCGGGAAAAAGCCGCATGTCGCGCCATATTCAGGGCTCATATTGCCAATTGTCGCACGATCGGCCAAAGTCATATGTTCAAGACCCGGACCAAAGAATTCAACAAATTTACCAACCACGCCTTTTTTACGCAACATCTGCGTTACGGTCAAAACAAGATCGGTAGCAGTAATACCTTCTTTGAGTTTGCCTGTCAGACGGAAGCCGATAACTTCCGGCAACAACATAGAAACCGGTTGGCCAAGCATTGCAGCTTCAGCTTCAATACCACCAACGCCCCAGCCAAGAACACCAAGACCATTCACCATTGTGGTGTGAGAATCGGTACCGACACAAGTATCGGGATAAGCTAATGTGTGGCCATTTTCTTCTTTTGTCCAAACACATTGGGCAAGATACTCAAGATTGACCTGATGGCAAATACCTGTCCCCGGAGGAACAACCCGGAAATTCCGGAAGGCTTGTTGCCCCCATTTCAGGAAACGATAACGTTCGCCATTACGTTTATATTCGAGTTCCTTATTGTGCTGGAAAGCAAGCGGATTGCCAAAATCATCAACAATGACCGAGTGGTCAATGACGAGGTCAACCGGAACCAACGGGTTGATTTTTTCCGGATTTTCACCAAGCTTCACCATTGCGTCCCGCATCGCTGCAAGATCGACAACCGCTGGAACACCGGTAAAATCCTGCATCAAAACGCGTGAAGGGCGATAGGCGATTTCAGCGCCTGCTTTTCCCTTGTCGTCTAGCCATTTGGCGATATTTAAAATGTCGTCTTTCTTGACCGTGCGACCGTCTTCAAACCGCAACAGGTTCTCGAGCAGAACCTTCATTGAAAATGGCAAGCGAGAAATGTCGGGAAGACCGTTCTTTTCGGCTTCTGTCAGACTGTAATAAATATAGTCCTTGCCATTTACATGGAGTGTTTTGCGGCACTTAAAACTATCTATTTGAGACACGACTGTTCGTCCTTATATTTGTGCGAGCCTTAGCTCCTGGAACGAACGCCACAAACTGCGGGTCAAGATCGCAGCTACGGTGCGGGTGCAGTCATTTCCGCTGTCCGTTCCTCAACCGCCAGAACAAGCAGATTTGGAGACCGGCCCAAAAATTGTCCCACACCGACCGCTGGCATGGTAATCTTGATATAAGTCCTTTTCTGGAACTGTTCCAGACGTAATCCATTAAAAAAAATGTGTTTACTTGTTTAAAGGCTCCCGCCATCTTAAGAAAGGTTAAATAAAATCCGGTGGTTACATGGAAATAACAGCAGTTGATCTGAGTGCAAAACGTGGTGAAGAGGTGTTGTTTCAACACTTGCACTTTACAATCCACGATAGAGAATTGCTCACAATTACCGGTCCAAATGGAATCGGCAAGTCTACTTTACTGCGAATCATTGCTGGTTTCTTGCCCGCCAATGAAGGAGAAGTCGCAGCACAAGAAGGTGATCAACGCTTTCCCGTTGCTCTTGTCAGCCATTATCTTGGCAGTCAAAACGCCATGAAAACACATTTGACCGTTTTGCAAAATCTCGAATTCTGGTCGAATTTCGATTCAGCGCAATTGTTGTCGCCGATGGAAGCACTCGCTGAGGTCGAACTTTCAGGAATCGAGCATCTTCCCTTCGGTGTCCTTTCAACCGGACAGAAAAGACGCGTTGCCATTGCGCGATTGTTATTATCCCATCAGCCTTTATGGCTCCTGGACGAGCCGACATCAGGACTCGACAAACATGCAAGTGCAATTTTTGCAAAGATTATGGAAGAGCATAGAAACCGCTCGGGCATGATTATTGCCGCAACCCATTTACCGCTTGGCATAGAAGAAAATCGTCATATTCTCCTTGACGAATACCTTCCCGATTTCGAGGACAGTTGATGAAAGCTCTTTTCTTGCGCGATTTGCGAATTGCTTTTGGTCCGGGAAGTTCTTTATTGACGGGACTTCTGTTTTTTGCAGCAATTATTATCATAACTCCGTTTGCTGTCGGACCTGATCAGGAAATTTTGTCCCGCATCGGTCCGGGAATGCTGTGGATTGGAGCGCTTCTTTCAATCCTTCTTGGACTGGACCGCATGTTCCAGAC
Source organism: Bartonella sp. M0283 (assembly GCF_016100455.1). Classification (NCBI taxonomy): domain Bacteria; kingdom Pseudomonadati; phylum Pseudomonadota; class Alphaproteobacteria; order Hyphomicrobiales; family Bartonellaceae; genus Bartonella; species Bartonella sp. M0283. The sequence goes on from NZ_JACFSK010000001.1 coordinate 1,939,171, forward strand.
CGACCGTGATGATGGCAGCCTTGATCAACTGATATTGTCCCGACACAGAAAAAGCTTGAGTCTGATCGTTTTTACAAAATGCTTGGCGCATTGGTGTGGAACTATTCTGCCTCTCATTCTTTTTACTCCTGTGCTTGGATTGATGCTCGGTCTTAGTGGAACAGCAATAGGCGGTCTTATGCTCACACTTTTATGTGGTACACCTGCGATTACCCTGATTGGTGCAGTCGGTGCGGCGCTTGCAACCTCGCTACCGCGTGGCGGCGTATTAATATCGGTTATTGTTTTGCCGCTTGCGGTGCCCGTCATGATTTTTGGGGTTTCCGCGGCCTATGCAACCACTGCTCCGGGGATTTCGTTTATAAACCCGTTACTGTTTTTGATCGCTCTGTCACTGTTCTTTTCGATTCTCGGTCCATTGGCTGCAGCTTTGACACTTGCTTCATTATCGGACTAGACATCACATCTTTGTCAGATTGGTGTCATATGTTGGTCTCTATGAAGAAAGATAATTGCGACAAAAACAAAACCCGATAATAAGGGATATCATGGAATTGATACAAAAGAAGACAAACTGGTTGCAATCATTGGCCAACCCGACCCGTTTCATGGGGCTGAGCGGTAAAGTTCTGCCGTGGCTTAGCCTTGTTGCTGTTATTGTTCTCGCCTGTGGCCTTTTCATGGTCATGCGTTCGCCCGACGATTATCAACAAGGCATGACAGTGCGCATCATGTATCTTCATGTGCCTTTCGCCTGGCTTTCCATGTTCTGTTACACGTTGATGAGCGTTTCGGCACTCGGAACTCTGGTCTGGCGCCACCCGCTTGCCGATGTATCGCTTAAAAGTGCCGCTCCGATCGGTGCAACTTTTACCGCACTTGCGCTTATAACCGGCTCGCTCTGGGGACGGCCAACATGGGGCACTTGGTGGGAATGGGACGCCCGACTTACTTCCGTGCTTGTATTATTTCTGATTTATCTCGCTATTATTGCGCTATCACGAGCGTTCGACGACGCAACAAAAGGCGCAAAAGCTGCCGCTATCCTGACACTTGTCGGCTTTATCAATATACCGATTATCAAATTCTCCGTTGAATGGTGGAACACACTTCATCAACCCGCTTCCATTCTTCGCAAAGGCGGCTCGGCTATTGATAGCGCCATGTTATGGCCGCTCTTTACTATGGCTATCGGTTTCACATTGGCATTTTTTGCTCTCTATCTTGCAACTATGCGCACTGAAATTACCCGTCGGCGTGTGGAAACAATGCAAAGAATGGCTGCGCGGCGCCTGCGTCAGAAGGAAAATGTAAAATGACCACTGAAACTGCAACCGGCATTTCCGATCGTATCGACATATTTCTGGGTCATTTCGACCATAGCCAGATTGTCGCCTTGAGCTATATTGTCTCGGCTGTCGTGCTGTTATTGCTGGTTTTATATATTTTCCTTAATGGTCGTCATCAAAAAGCCCGGCTTCAAAAACTCGAACAGTCAAATGCTATCCGTGCCAATAAAGTAAAATCGTGAAAATCATGGACGCGCCCAAGAAGAAAATGAGTGTTCCGGTGATGATTGCCCTTTTCGGGCCATTCATCCTGTTTGTCGTTCTGGTTGTTATCATGTACAGCCATATGGAAACGACCAATCCCGACACGGCCAATCTAGTTCCCAATGCACTTGCCGGTAAACCGGCTCCTGCCACTCGCTTGCCCCTACTTGGTCAAACAGGCTCCTTCAACCCCGAAGATTTCAAGGGGCGCGTTACGCTTGTCAATTTCTGGGGATCATGGTGTCCGCCTTGCCGCGATGAACATCCCACCCTTATCGAAATCTCGAAAGACAATCGCTTTGACCTTGTCGGCATAAATTACAAAGATAGAGAAGAAAACGCGATACGCTTCCTTGATAATTTCGGAAGCCCTTTCAAGCTTGTCGGCTTTGACCCGAGCGGCCGCGCAGCCATTGATTGGGGCGTATACGGGCCACCGGAAACTTTTCTTTTAAACCGCGAAGGCATAATTATATATAAACATATCGGGCCATTAACGCCGCAAATCTACAAAGACGAAACATTGCCACAAATTGAAAAGGCACTGAATAGCAAGCTTTCTTCGTCCGATAATTCTGCACCCTGATGACGTGCCTGAAAACGGACAGAGCGTCATTTGCGCCAAAACAGCGATGTCATCATATCGGCCATTGTGGTTTTCAATTTTTGCTTTTGTGGTCGAAGGGAACGGGAATTCACTCATAGTTCCACCCAAAAACGATGTTTTAAGGAAACGGAAGAAGCCCCCGTTTTTGCTTGGCAATGAGATAAACAGAATTCTGACGAGATATGAAAAAACCGGCAACACATTGCCGGTTTTTCTCTTCAGGTCTTCAAATCAACGTTCAAGGCGCTCGATAAACCAGCGCGTAAGATTGATCCAGACATCGTCTTTTTCAGCCAGATCTTCGACCCCGTGTTCGATATTCGGGTTGTCATTGACTTCAATGACCACAATACCTTCATCGGTTTCTTTAATATCAACACCATAAAGGCCATCACCGATACAACGGGCCGCCTTCAAACCGATTTCGACAACTGCCGGCGGTGCATCGGGAATAGCATAGGTTTTGAAACCACCTTCCAGCGGCTCGCCACCATTCGGATCATGTTTGATAATTTGCCAATGGTGGGGCGCCATTTCATACTGGCAAACAAAAAGCGGCTTACCACCCAATACACCGACACGCCAATCGAATTTGGTCGGTAAATATTTTTGTGCCAGCAAAAGATCACTATCTTTGAGCCATTCATGGGCAAGGCGACGCAATTCTTCCATTGAGCCTACGCGTTTCACCCCGCGTGAAAATGATGAATCCGGAATTTTCAACACCATCGGGAAACCGAGCGTATCTGCCGCTCTTACCAGATCATCATTGCCACCGATCATCACTGTAGGGGGAACCGGCACACCATTCGCGCGCATCAATTCGTCGAGATAGACTTTGTTTGTACAACGGATCATCGACATAGGGTCGTCGATAACCGGCATATTTTCCTGTTCCGCGCGACGGGCAAAACGATAGGTATGATTGGAAATATTGGTGGTTTCGCGAATAAACAGTGCATCGAAATTGGCAAGACGCGCCAGATCTCGTGACCCGATCGGTTCGACTTCCACACCAAGGCGGGCCGCAATTTTTGCCCAATGCTTCAAATCGGCAACATTTGTTGGTGGCAATTCTTCTTCCGGATTGCATAGCACAGCAAATGTCCACCGTGGCGGCACTTTGTGGCGGGCTTCTTTCCAGGCCCGTGTCGTATAAGTTTCCATCGCCTGATAGAAAGCATCACGACTTTCACCTTCAAGTTTTTGCCAATTGGCAAAACCTATTTTGTGAATGCGTGCCCATTCACCCGGTATAACGTGAACTTCCAATGCCGGAGCCCGATACCAGTCAAACAAAAGGTGGCCGAATTTCTCAAATCGGTCACCTTTAATATCATTTGAACTATCGGTAATGCCAAAAAATACCCTGATAATTTCCGGTGCGCGTGTACCGTCTCCTTTCAGGGCTTTGTTGAGACAATCTTCAAGCTCGGGAATAGATTTTTTATATAACCGTCGTTCCGACAGGTCGATCATGGTTTCCACAGACGGCAACACACGATGGCCGCGGGCTTCGGCAAGAAGCGAGCAGTAATAGGCGCGGCTTTGATAGCGGTAGGAACGTGACAGGTTGATAATACGGGGGCGTTGACCGGCAAATAATGCAGGATTGGCCAAATAATCACGATGGGTCATGACTTTGTGCGTCGTCGCACCATTATCTACGTCAGACACTCGTCCAGCAAGAATTACACAAATAGTCATAGAAAACTAGCTTTTCTCCAATATGACGGCTGCGCGCAAACCGTCTTTTCCAAAGCGCGCAATATGATCGAACACTTTATAGTTCAAAGGCAAATTTGCAGAATCAGCAATTGTCTCGCCTGCATCTTCCTCCACCCATGGATCATGAATAAGGATATGGCTTCCATCATCTCCATGGACCAGTACCCAATGAGGAATTTTTTCGCCAAACATATGATAGAAACTGATAAGCACAAGAACCACAGCACCTCGAGCCAAAGCGGCACGGATATCATCCAGCGTAAAAGCAGCAATCCGCACCGGAATGTGTGCTGCGTCAGCCTGCTCGCGAAAATCGGTCTGGGCAATTTCCATTATCTCGCGTTTTTTGGGGTCGCGCACCGAATTTATAAATAAAAATTCGTAACTCGTGACGATGATTTCAGCTTTCAAACCATAATTATGAGCAAGAACAGCAAGCCCGAACGGTTCGCATCCGCCCGGCCCCGAAAGCATAAAGACAGTTGTCGCCCCCCGCCACAGTCTAAGCTCGAACACAGGGTCGAGGCGCGATTGTGGATCGAAATATTTGAGCGCCATCATCAGACAGGCAGCACCGCAGGTAAATTCCGAAGTCTGTTGATAATAGGGAACCGATGTTTCAACCGGTGTATCACCACGCAGGGTTTTTTCATAACGCAAAGCCGGCATATGATCGGCATAATAATCAAGGTAACGGCCGATCGGGCGGTAATGAAAACGTTCATAAAGCTTGATTGCGCGTTCATTGTCTTCGCGAACTTCGAGGCGCATATAAACGCGCCCTTCATCAAAAGCCGCCTGCTCTGCTGCGTCCAATAACCCGGAGCCGACACCTTTTATTTTGCCGCCGGGTTTGACAGCAAGCGAGTAGAGCCGTGCAAGTGCCGTGCCTTTACGAAACAAAATCATCGCATAGCCGATGATTGAGCCATCAAGTTCGGCAACAATTGTTCTGGCAGTCGGACGATCAATTAATGTACGGAAAGAACGGCGCGATATTCTATCGCTGTCAAAGCAGGCTTCTTCGATAGCTACAAGTGCATCTATATCATCTATAGTTGCTTTTCGTTTAATCAAATCGCCCATTCACATACTCTCAATTCCCGAATGCCTTTCCCCTTAAAGGATTAACACAATCCATATAAGTGATTTTTTACGCATGAATAAGCTATATTTCAGCTTTTTCAAGAAAACACTAAAATCTATCACACGCTTTTTATGAACCGTCCGGTAAGACCGTTTATTCAACATAAAAAGTTATGTTAACCATATTAATAGGCTAACTCGTTGAAAATAAACATATTACAATTTTAACCATAAAATAAATCTTAACAAAGTGTTGCATTCCGGTCATTGACTAGCAAGCCAGTTTGGATTTTAACCTTTTGTTAACGATCTTTATCGTGAAAAGTTAAATTGAGTACAAAAATGGTGTTTGCGTTCAGATTATTCGGAGTGGCGTTTTTAACGTTTGTCGGACTGACATCAGCGGCAAAAGCGGCTGGTGAATTTATGACCGTAAGCGGCCAAACATCGCAGCCTATAGGGCATTACGAATTTTGTGAACGCTTGCCACAAGAATGCAAAATTCGCAACACCATTCTCCAGCCGGTAAAATTAACTCAAGCTGTCTGGGATATGGTGCTTGACGTTAATCATAGTGTTAACGCCCGCATTACTCCTGCGACAGACATGGAACTTTACGGCAAGGAAGAATATTGGACCTATCCGGTAAATGCCGGCGATTGCGAAGACTACGTTCTTGAAAAGCAGAAAGAATTACATGACAAAGGTATACCGCTTGCCAGTCTGCTTATCACGGTTGTACGTAAACCTGACGGCGAAGGTCATGCCGTTTTGACTGTACGGACAGATCGCGGTGATTTTGTACTCGACAATTTGCGTGATGAAGTCTTCAACTGGAAAGACACCGAATATACATATCTCAAGCGTCAATCGACGCAATCTCCCGGGAAATGGGTCAGCATCGAGCAGCGCGACGATATTGTTGTGAGCTCGGTCAACAATTCCGGAAATTGAAAAAACAATTCACTGCCATTCGCTGCCATTGCAAATTTCGACAGTTGAATTCGCGCCCATTCGACGGTTTGTTTTTTTAAGCATTTTGTGCTGAAAAGTTGCCGGAACAGGCCGCCAATTATGTGCCATATGTGTTCGTGCCCATTGCCATTGTCAAACTTGTCTTGTCCCTAAACACGTTCGCCGTATAAAATAAAACGCCCGACGGGTAAAAACTTGTTGCCCCCATACATGAAGCCGACACGTTAAAACTTGTCGCCCATATCAGAAATTATCGTTTTTCGAGCGAAATAAAATTTCATTGTGATCAATCATTATCATTGATCAGGTGGCCGTAACGTACTCAACACCATTACTTTTTGGATCAAAATTTTATCCGGACAAAATTTCCCAAGCTGATAGGGGCTCTATTCTTCGAGCCCATCGGGTACCCAGAAGCCTACTAAAATGACTTCCGGCAAAATGGCTTCCTGTAAAATGGCTTCAAGCGGCTTGCGCTATCAAAACCGGCTGAAGACAAAACCAATAATCAGAAGGGTTTCCCTTCTACAAAGAGTTGTTCCAAACGCTCCATATCACCGGAAATATCAAAACCCTTTTTAGCAAGCCACTGATCGTCAAGATAGGTCGACCGATAACGTTCCCCACTGTCACAAATCAATGTTACGAGCGAGCCACGCTGATGATTTTTAATCATATCGGAAATGAGTTCTGCAGCTGCAAAGACATTGGTACCGGTAGATCCGCCGCAACTGCGACCAATAAGGCGGCTTATCACACGCATGGCTGCAAGACTTGCCTGATCGGGAACCGAAATCATCCGGTCTATCACGTCCGGCATGAATGACGGTTCGACACGTGCACGCCCGATACCTTCAATCACCGAACGACATGAATCGATTTCCTTTATCGACCGGTCGGCATAATGGAGATGAAAGACTGAAGCTTCCGGATCAGCCACACAAAGTCTCGTTGAAAATTTGCGATACCGGATATATCGCCCCAATGTTGCCGATGTACCGCCAGTGCCGGCACTTGCAATAATCCACTCCGGAACGGGATGCGGTTCTTTTGCCATCTGGCAGAAAATTGAATCGGCAATATTATTATTGCCACGCCAATCGGTTGCCCGTTCGGCAAAGGTAAACTGGTCTATATAATAGCCCCCCAATTCATCAGCGAGATTTTCAGCTGTTACATAAACCGATTTCGGATCATCAATAAAATGAACATTGCCGCCATATGCTTTTATGGTTGCAACTTTTTGCGGTGAAGTTGTCCGCGGAATAACCGTCACAAAAGGAACGCCGATCAATTTGGCAAAATAGGCTTCCGAAACAGCCGTTGAACCGCTCGAAGCCTCGACAATGGTGGTGTTGGGGCCAATTTTCCCATTGCAAAGAGAATAGAGAAAAAGCGAACGCGCCAAACGATGTTTCAAACTACCTGTCGGATGACAGGATTCATCTTTCAAATAGAGCGTTATCCCGCATGAAGAGGGTAAATCATAACGGATGAGATGCGTGTCCGCCGAACGGTTTATTTCTGCTTCAATAATTTCAATTGCTTTTTTTAGCCATTCCTGACTGCAAGAATGCGGCGCGTCATAACTTACGATTGAATCAACTTTATTCACTTTAAATCTTCCTTTTGGAGAGATCTAAAATTATAAAATCGAATATTAAATTTGAAGAAAATACAGTTCTTTTTTTCTAATAAATAAAAAAACCTTGGAATAAACATTCCAAGGTTTGTCTAATTATTAGTATTTTATACTCTTCTATATCGGCGTTCAAGCCCTTACGCGACGGCGTTCCGAAACCGGCTGGAAAGCAAGTTTCGCATGGAAAGCACAATAGGGGCCTGAATCTCCTGCATCAGCACCGCAGAAATAGAAGTCATCCGACAGCGGGTCGCCAACAGGCCATTTGCAAGTATTTTCACTCAATTGCAAAAGGCTCAAATGTCGTGACATTGGCACAACAACGTCAGTTGACGGCTGCTCTTCCACTTCCGAAACCGCATCGGCAACAAAATCCAGTTTCAAAGCTGTGGCACCAATCGTTGAAGGCTGCGGCTTTGAAGCGGCAGCCACCGCAGCAGCAACCGGTTGGACAGGTGTTGTACGTGTTGCACGCGGTGCCTGTGTTCCATTATTGACAACTGTTTCTACCGGCTTCTTTGTGCGCGGCGTTGCTTTTGTTGTCTTGCCACGCCCTGACAATTTCAATCGATGAACCTTACCGATAACGGCATTACGGCTAACTCCGCCAAGCTGGGCAGCAATCTGGCTGGCACTCAACCCGTCACTCCAAAGCTTTTTCAAAAGTTCAACACGTTCATCTGTCCAGTTCATACCGGCACTCCGTTCCTTAATTTCTATCATTGCCCTTTCACTTTCAGGGCGCATGACCATTCACTTTGTCATCTCGATTTTTGCCGGAATCCATCAATGCGCTAAAAAGCGCAAAAACAGTCATCCTTGTTATGATAATCATCCAACAGAACCGAAATGTTCCAGTTTACCCAAAGTACTACTATACGCTATGACTCCCTGACAAGAGTCTACACATGCTTATATAGGTGTTTTGCGACGTTTTCCCCAACTTGCGAATCACTTTTTTCAAAAATGGAAAATTTGCAGGCGCAAAAATTAATTTTTGCAAGATAAATTTTGATTATGGTCTTTCAAAGGCATCAATTGACTTTTTTCCAGACAGGCAGGATAGTAAAATTGAATGATTTCGACAGCGTCGTGACGAAACACGGCGCTGTTGATGTTTTTCTTGGATAAAGGCACTGTTTTTCCAAAACCTAACATTTCGTTCAGAAAAACAGCAATATTATCGGCTATGCTATCGCCAAAATCGGTTTATCCGATTTTCGGTGTCCGGCATAAATTATATAATGGATAGGAGACCAGGCAATGACCCAAAACAATGCGCAACCACTTTATGATACTTTCGCACGTATCGGTTTGCGCTTCACACGAGGAAACGGTGCCTGGCTTATCTCGGATAACGGCGAGCGCTATCTCGATTTTACGTCCGGTATTGCGGTCAATGCTCTTGGTCATAACCATCCCAAGCTTGTCAAGGCCATTGAAGAACAGGCCAACAAGCTCTGGCATGTATCAAATCTGTTCGAGTCCCCTGAACAGGAAAAAGTTGCTGAAAGACTTTGTGCAAACAGCTTTGCCGATAAAGTGTTTTTCTGTAATTCGGGGGCCGAAGCAATAGAATGCGCCATCAAAACTGCAAGACGCTATCAATATGTCAGTGGACACCCTGAACGCTATGAAATCATAACTTTTGAAGGTGCTTTCCATGGCCGCACACTTGCAACTCTCGCAGCTGGTGGGCAAGAAAAATATCTTGAAGGTTTCGGACCGAAAGCCCAAGGCTTTTTGCAAGTTCCATTTGATGACGAAAAGGCATTGCGTTCGGCAATTGGTGAAAAGACGGCTGCACTGCTCATCGAGCCTATTCAGGGCGAAAGCGGATTGCGTCCGGTGCCAAAGGAATTCATGCAACTGTTGCGCCGTATTTGTGATGAAAACGGATTGCTGTTCATTGTAGACGAAGTCCAAACCGGCATGGGGCGGACAGGCAAATTATTTGCCTATCAATGGTCGGGCATAGAACCGGATATCATGGCACTTGCCAAAGGTCTTGGTGGTGGTTTTCCAATTGGTGCTTGTCTTGCAACAAAAGAGGCAGCCAAAGGCATGACACCGGGTACCCATGGTTCGACATTCGGTGGAAATCTTCTTGCAATGGCTGCGGCCAATGCGGTGCTTGATGTCATGTTGGCTGACGGCTTTCTCGACCATGTCAATGCCATGGCCAATCTATTCAAACAAGGATTGGCTTCCATTATTGACCGTTTTCCCGATGTCGTAGAGTCAATTCGTGGAATAGGACTTTTAACGGGGCTTAAATGTGTTGTTAAAAACACTGAAGTTATTGCTGCTATGCGTGATGAAAAACTATTAGGCGTTGGTGCAGGAAACAATGTTATTCGTCTTTTGCCGCCATTGACTGTCACCGAAGATGAAATTCGCGATGGCCTTCACCGTATTGAAAAAGCTGTCCAACTCGTTTCTAATGCCCACAAACAAAAATAGGCTTGATATTATGACGAAAAATATTCGCCACTTTACTGATTTGTCCATTCTTTCACCGGAAACTGCCCGCAACATCATCGAGCACGCCAAAAAGGTCAAGGCACTTCTTAAAAAAGGCCAGTCGGAAAAACCTTTCATCGGCAAAACACTCGCCATGATTTTCGAAAAACCGTCAACACGTACACGCGTATCATTCGATGTCGCGATGCATCAATTGGGCGGCGAGACGATCATGCTCACCGGCTCGGAAATGCAGCTCGGACACAGCGAGACAATTGCCGATACAGCACGCGTCCTTTCCCGTTTCGTTGACATTATCATGATACGGACAACCGCTCATACCAGAATGCTGGAACTCGCAGAATATGCCGGTGTTCCCGTTATCAATGGTCTGACAGATGATACCCATCCTTGTCAGATTTTGGCTGACATTATGACCTATGAAGAACATCGTGGGCCAATTGCAGGCAAAACCTTCGCGTGGATGGGCGACGGGAACAATGTTTTGCATTCTTTCATTGAAGCATCCGCACTTTTCAAATTCAATTTGAGAATTGCAACACCCAAAGGCAGCGAACCGCAACAAAAATATGTTGATTGGGCTCGTCAAAATGGTGCGAACATTGTTCTCACCAATAATGCCGAAGAGGCCGCCACAAATGCCGATTGTATTGTTACCGACACATGGGTATCCATGGGGCAGGAATTCCGCGCCCGTGGTCGCAATGTTTTCCAGCCTTATCAGGTTAACGAAGCGTTGATGGATTTGGCCAAACCGGATGCCTTGTTTATGCATTGTCTTCCGGCCCACCGTGGCGAAGAAGTCGTTGACGCGGTCATTGACGGACCACATTCCGTTGTCTTTGACGAAGCTGAAAACCGCTTGCACGCCCAAAAGGCTGTTCTGGAGTGGTGCTTGCAGACGTTAAAATAATTCCTATCTATAAAGCTACTTGCAAAAGGTTCTAGTGTTTTATCAGCTTCAGGCATTATGAAGTATTCATCTGAACTAAATGTTCAGAGACTTCATTGTGCCGGAGCATCTTTGCTTTTTAAAGTAAAATCAATCAGAACCATTTTGGCAATAATACTCTGGCAGTCTTTAAGGAAACGCGGTTTTGACAAAAGAAACGAATGTAAACGACCAACCGGCTCAAGGTAAAAAAAGCCCTTCCCTTGGTGATTTCAATTTTGCTGGCGACGATGCAGTTGTGCCTTTCGAGGTGGAAGACCTTGATGCACGTGGGCGCGCGGTACAGTTGGGAACTGCTGTCAACAGCATTTTGTCGCGTCACCATTATCCCGAGCCGGTAGCGCGCTTATTGGCTGAAGCAATGGTTTTGACCGTTTTACTCGGTACATCATTGAAATTTGATGGAAAATTCATTTTGCAAACCAGTTCTGACGGACCGGTCAATCTTCTGGTATGCGATTTTAAAACTCCATCCAGTTTGCGCGCTTATGCAAGATTTGATGACAAGAAACTCGAAGAAGCTGTCGCTTCCGGCCACGATGCCCCTGAAGAACTTCTTGGCAAGGGAACTTTGGCACTCACAATCGATCAGGGCGAACATATGCAACGCTATCAGGGTATTGTTGCACTTGACGGTTCGAGTCTGGAAGAAATAGCGCGTAACTATTTCAAACAATCGGAACAGATTCCGACTGAAGTCAAACTTGGTGTTGCGACACTTTTTGACCGCGATGAAAATGGCCATTCAAGAGAGAGCTGGCGTGCTGGCGGCGTGCTTGTCCAACATCTTCCGAAGTCTTCCATCGAAAGCCAAACGACCAAGAAAATTGATAAGAAGACCGATCTTGATCATTGGAGAGAAGTCAAGGCACTTGTTGACACGATTGAAAGTTCCGAGATGACTGACCCGCAAGTGGGCGCAGAAAGACTTTTGTTCCGATTGTTTCATGAACATGGCGTCAGGGTTTTCAATGCAAGGGCTATTCTTGATCAATGTTCATGCTCGCGTGAAAAAATAGAAAATGTCTTGAATACCTTTACGGCGGAGGAGATCAATTCCAGCATTGAACATGGCAGAATTACTGTAAAATGTGAATTCTGTTCGACAGTTTATAATTTCAATCCGGAAGAATTTCTTAAAACCGGACAAGACAATGTTGCCGATCTGAAGGCAAAACAAAATTGAAAATTCAATGAAGCCGATTGGCTAAAATGCCATTCGGCTTCATTGCCATTTTAAACTTCATTGACCGTAAGCAACCGGACAATTCCTTGAAGCTGATTTATCGTATTTTAACGGAAATCAGGAACTGATCTATTGTTGGACTTTTCGATAAAAACAATTTTAGAGAAAAATGATATCCGCCCCCAAGGAAATCGAGCCACTCCCATATGGAAACCGGTTTGTTAAATTGCGGAAATCTCTTGTAGCTCGATATTTCGCTTCTCTTGAGAGAAAAATATAACAAGATCATAAATAATAGTGCGGAAGTGCTTGAAGCTTTTAAAATGATTGGATAGTGCAATCGATCTTACTTAAAATTGCCGGAATCATTCTGCTATGCTAGCAAAACAACGAAATGTTCAATCCGGTTTCCGGTTTAACGCACAGGTTCTTGAAATTTTTTAAAGTCTTTCCATGTCGGCAATATTCAATAAAAATGCTAGTCTTGAAAAAATCGGAGCGTTTCTGATATGCGCTTGACTGATGAAGACCGTGCATTGCCGCCGCAAGGTGGTTCCGGCGCAAAAAGGGGAAAGTCGCGGGAAAAACGAAAAAAGCATGGGCCTATGTTCCGTCTGATCAAATGGTGTTTCATTCTTGCTATCTGGGGCGCGATAGCTGTCGCAGCTTATGTGGGTTATGTCGCACTTAAAATGCCGCAAGCTTCAACATGGAATATACCCCAACGGCCGCCAAATGTGCGCATTGTTGATCGCAACGGATTTCTGATTGCCAATCGCGGAACCACAGGTGGTGAAGCACTTTCACTAAAAGAAATGAGCCCGTGGATACCGAAGGCCGTGGTAGCAATTGAAGACCGCCGTTTTTACGACCACTATGGCGTTGACCCTATTGGAATTGCGCGCGCAATGGTAACCAATATTATCCATAGCCGCAGCAAACAGGGAGGCTCGACACTTACCCAACAATTGGCCAAGAATCTGTTTCTTTCTCCCGACAGAACATTGGAAAGAAAGGTGCAGGAAGCGCTGCTGGCGCTCTGGCTCGAACATAAATACACCAAAGATCAAATTCTGGAAATCTATTTGAACCGTGTTTATCTCGGTTCAGGTGCTTATGGTGTCGAGGCAGCTTCGAGGCGATATTTCGGAAAATCGGCTAAAGATATTGATTTGATGGAAGCAGCAACTCTGGCGGGATTATTAAAAGCACCCTCGCGCCTTTCGCCTGCCCGTGATCCGAAAGCTGCCAATGACCGCGCCAAACTTGTTCTTGCTGCCATGAAAGAAGAAGGCATGGTAAGTGATGCCGAGGTAGCTATGGCAGAAGCCGAACCGATGGCAAGGGCTGAATCTTATTGGACAGGTTCGGAAAACTATGTTGCCGATCAGGTTGTTCAACAATTACCATTTCTCATCGGCGAAACAGATAAGGATATTGTGGTTGAAACCACGCTTGATATGACTCTCGAAAGGGCTGCCGAAGAAGCAATCCGCACACAAATTTCCGAAAATGGAGAAAAACGCGACGTGAGCCAAGGGGCGCTTGTATCAATTGATAAAAGCGGGGCAATCCGTGCTATGGTAGGCGGTGTCGACTATGCGCAAAGCCAGTTCAACCGCGCGACCGATGCAAAAAGACAACCCGGTTCAACCTTCAAACCCTTTGTCTATCTTGCTGCACTTGAAGCCGGTCGCACCCCCAATACAATCCGCAATGATACACCGGTCAGAATTGGCAACTGGACGCCAAAAAATTATGGCGGCAAATATATGGGTGAGGTTACATTGACCACCGCTTTATCCCATTCGCTTAATTCTGTTGCCGCCCAATTGATTATGGAGGTCGGTACCGACAAGGTTATCGAAGTGGCTCACCGTCTTGGTATCCATTCGGCACTTTCTGACAATGCCTCTATCGCACTTGGTACATCGGAAGTGAGCCTGCTTGAACTGACCGGCGCATTTGTGCCTTTTGCCAATGGCGGTTACAAGCCGCAATTAAGACTTATCTCGAAAGTAGAAGATACAAACGGTAAAACCATTTATGATTTTGGTGAAATTACTGCCAATCGCGTCGTTCAATCAGATATTGTCGGCATGATGAATGCAATGCTTGAACAGACTGTCGAGAACGGTACTGCACGAAAAGCCGCGATCGATCGTCCGTCTGCCGGAAAAACCGGCACAAGTCAGGATTTTCGCGACGCATGGTTTATCGGCTATACAACAGATTATGTGACGGGCATATGGTTCGGAAATGACGATGGCCATCCGATGAAAACAATTTCCGGCGGTTCGCTTCCCGTGCGCGCTTGGAAATCCTATATGACGGTTGCCGAAAAATCCTTGCCGGTTTTGCCACTTCCGGGCAATTATAACCTGCAAAATGCGGTTCCCGGAGGCAATGATATTTTGCCGGAAAGCGAACAACCGTCGACAACGCCTTATCCGGCTCCGCCGCCTGAACCCGGTAGCAATGACGATTATTGGGCCCCCCGCCCGCCTGCAGATGTGAGTGAGGCACAACCTGTTCCACAAAAAAAACGTTCATTTTTTGACTTTTTACGTGGGCGGTAGTGCGTAACGCGCTAAAAATATCCGATATCTCTAGCAATTTACTATCGACTCTATAAAAATGCTCTTGTAACGACTAGACCTTTAACGAACAAACCTTTGCAATCTTAGATAGGGTAAGCACATGCCAATATTCATGAAGAAGCTGTGTTTGATTATCCCGTTGATTTTATCATTGCTTACTGAAGCCGAGGCCGTCACACTCGTTCCTCCCGGTAATCGTAATGTGGTGCAACCGCCCGTTCCCGGCGCTTCGGCAAAACGCACGCGCGAACTTTCAACAAGCTATGCCGCAAAATATACGAAAATCTATAATCTCCTGAAAAATGACACGAAACTTAGGGCACGCATTGTCGCAACTGCAAAAGATTATGGCATTAACCCTATTCATATCGCTGGAGCAATCATCGGCGAACATACCTATAATGTCGATGTCTATGACCGTTTGCAGACCTATTATGTGAAAGGCATGTCCTATCTCAGTCAGGGAGTTCAATTTGCCTATAACGGTGAAGACGTAACGGATTTTGTTAAACGCCCACAATTTTCTTCATGCAATGGTCTCTCGGATAGCTATAGATTATGGACATGTCGTGAAAATATCTGGAATAAGGATTTTCGTGGCAAAACAGTTGACGGAAAGAAATATCCCAATAACCGTTTCAGTGCGGTATTTTTCCAACCGTTTTTTGCCGGCCAGACCTTTGGACTGGGACAGGTCAACCCGCTCACTGCTTTAATGATGTCCGACCGGGTTAACCGGATTTCCGGTTTGCCCAAGCTTTCTGCGGAAAATGGCGGGCAAGTCTATAAAACAATTATGGACCCCGACCAGACCATTCCCTATATTGCCGCAACAATCCGCCAATCCATCGACGCTTACCGCCAGATTGCCGGTTTTGATATTTCGGATAATCCGGGTTTGACCGCAACACTTTATAATACCGGAGGTGCGGAAGCGCGGGCGCGCGCATTGGCTGAAGACAACAAGCAAGCCATTGCACATGGGGAACAACCCAAATTGCCGCAAGAAAATTATTACGGCTGGTTTGTAAACAGCAAAATCGGCGATCTTGAAAAGCTGTTTTAAAAACCTCCTCATTATTGCTTTCTCTGCTATTTTCGCAATATCGCCACTGTTAGATAATCCGGCGATTTGATAATTCTTTTCATGATCAAATTTCGGCAGATCTTATTTCATATTGCCTGTTTCAAAAGCTTTCCGGTTATTTTCTCTTCCCTGGCAGAAATTGAAAATGATAATTTTTTTCAAAACTCGGATAGGTTCATCAGCCAATCAAAACTATCTGTTTTGAAATCACCCCATCTGCTTGAACGTCAATTATATTCGCTACCAATTAAATTATGGGGTACAGAAAATAATTCCTGACAATCAAGAGAACAAGCAGAACAGTTTTATCAAATCAGTTTTTTGATTGCCGCCGCAAGCGCACATAAAGCGCACCTTTACCACCGTGATTTCGCGGAGCATCTTCAAAGGAAGATATAATCTGGCGGAAAGGTGCAGTCTCCAGCCAATGGGGAACGGCTTGCCGCAAAACACCTTCGCTCCCTTGCGACAACCCTTTACCGGTTATAACAAGGACATGTCGTAAACCTCGATGGCGCGCTGATTGTAGAAAATTAAGGAGCAACGAATAGGCTTCATCGCGATAGAGGCCGTGGAGGTCGACACGTCCTTCAATATCAACACGCCCGCGCGATATTTTACGGTAAGTCGGTTTATCAAAAGGAAAAAGCTTCGGCGGAGCTGCTTTCCGATCATTATCATCATCGGTTATAGTGTTCAGTCTGGTTTGCCGTAAAAGCTCCATTGAGAAAACGGCCGGCATATCCTTGATCTCGACAGTGAAACGCTCCGATTTTGCCAAGGGAATTGCAGTACTTCTCACTTTATCCCATAAAATACGGTCTTCAAGTTTCAGCCGAAAGAACTCATCCCGATTATTATCACGAGCCATGGTCATGCAACCTTCAAGTTATACGCCCGATGTGATCGGCTGAACCTAGCGTTTCTAGAGAAAATTACTCACCATCTTCTGTGCCGATAATTTTCCAGTTCGGATCGCGCGATTTGACATTCCGTGCAAACGTCCAGATATCCTTGATTTCAGCTATTGTTTGCGGGTCACCATCTATAAGTTTCTGGCTATCATCGTAAGTTGCCGAGATAATCTCGCTCTCGACCCTGATTGTCAGTTGCGCAATATCTGCCTCACACGAAGCATCGATAATTTCTATTTTATCAATGCCGACAAATGTAAATTTGACAGTTTCACCTTTTTTATCACGCTCATCAATAGCGGAAGAAAATCCGGCAAAGACATCATCGGATAAAAGCGATTTCAAGGTGTTCTTATCGGCTTTTGCAAAGGCTGTTACAACCATTTCATATGCGACCCTTGCCCCATCCAGAAATGAATTGGGTGAAAATGTTGCGTCTTCTTTGCGGATAGCGCGCAAGCCTTTGTTAAGGTCGCTGTCTTCAGGTGCGATTTTATCAATATCGGAAAAATCGTCGGCTGCTTTTGCTTCCGGTTTCGGCAATGCGACAACCGTATCGGTTTCCTTTTCTTCCGCATTTTCTGACTGGCGTGAATAAGGGTCGAAAGGCGGCCGTTCAAAGCCCGTACGTTTTCCCAACACACTGCGTAGCTGCAAAAACACCACTACGGCAATAACCAGGGCAATAACCAGTACAATGTCGAAATCCATCTTTGCGGCCAATCTCCAAAATTACAGGGGCACCACGACGAAGAGTGTGGCGATAATCATTGACATAAACATATAGAACAGCAAAAGCCATCATACAAATATGGCTTTTTAATCCCTATTTAAAGAAGGAATTGTACTATAGAGCACATTAAACTCATAAAAAACCGTCGAAAGGATAGCGTTGGTGGGAAATATCTACCGTAACACACCCAATATTGCCGGTGTGATTTTGCTCATCGCAATTTTTATTGAGATTGCCGGTTTCATCATTGTCGGAAAACAGATCGGCGTTCTCGCAACTTTAGGTCTTATCATTTTATCAATGGTTGCGGGATTTGTTCTTTTGCGCGTTCAGGGAATTACACTTCTCGCCAAAATGCAAAGCGAGCTTGCCGCCGGTCGTATGCCTGATCGTGAACTTGCCCACGGTGCATTGGTTATTATAGCCGCTATTCTGTTGATCATTCCGGGTTTTGTAACCGATATTATCGGCCTTTTGCTTTTTATCCCGCAAATACGCGATCTCTTATGGAAATGGGTGTCGAAAAAGATGATAGTCCGCACCTCTTTTTCATCCGGTTTTACAAAAAACAATTACGATAACAACCATTCGCAAACAATCGATCTTGATGCCGAGGATTATCATTCATCCGACCCCGAACATTCGCCGTGGCGAAAAGATGACGATAACAAGCGTTTAAATTGATCATTGAGTGAAAAATGGTGAAAGGCCGGGCCCCATTTATTGCAACAATGCGCGTGACATGCTAGCCCATATTATCTCTAACCACACAAGGCGCGTTTTGGCGCTAATCATAGAAGGTTTTCATTATGGCCGAAGGCGATGCAAATAAAAATGGTGAAGCTCCCGTATTTACGGTCCTCACCCAATACCTGAAAGACTTTTCGTTTGAAAGCCCGAATGCTCCACAGGCATTACGACCAAGAGACAAAGCTCCCGAAATCAATATCGGAATCAACGTCAACGCCAATCCTATGGAAGATGGCAACTATGATGTTGTCCTTTCGCTTACCGCGAAAGCCGGTGAAGGCAAGGATATGCTCTTCAACGTCGAACTCGTTTATGGTGGTGTCTTCCGCGTAAAGAATATTCCGCAAGAACACATTATGCCGTTGGTTTTCATTGAATGTCCGCGTTTGCTTTTTCCTTTCGCACGCCAGATCGTTGCCGACGCAACAAGAAATGGCGGCTTCCCTCCTTTGATGATCGACCCGATCGACTTTGCAGGGCTGTTCCAGAAACGCATTGCCGAAGAACAGGCAAAAGCACAAAAGTCCAATCCTTCGTAAGAATTTAAAGATTCTTCGATCATTCCATTATTCCCGCGAAATTCGCGGGAATTTTTTATGGCTTTAGATTTCCTACCGGATATTGCCGAACAGTCGACGAGCTTCCCTAAAAAATTTTATAACGAGATTTCTGAAAAATATATATTTGTGCCGGTTCTACCGGCCGGTTTTCCTGTTTTTTTTGTCTAATATCTATTGCATTCTTCAAATGGGTTATATTTTCAAGACAGATCGGTCCGGATTCCGGCTAATCCCTTAGATTCCGGCTAAACCCTTTTTGAGAATACAGCTCTATTCTTTGGCCCAAGCATGAACACCGGTTCAACCGTGCTTTAGCATAGCAACCGGAGTAACAAATGTGGCCTTGCCATCTCGGCTGAGCCTCGATTGTTCCCGTAAATTACCCTCTATTTCTCGCATAAATTAAGTGGCGGCATTGCTTATCAAAAAATCTGAAATACCGGTGTTACAATTGCGGCAAATTTATTTTGCTTTTCTCCTCATTATATTTTCCATGAATATTTTGAAGCTAATCCTGTTTTTTAACCTGATATTCCAATGTTTCATTTTCCATACGTTTCATCAAATTACGGACGACATTTCCTGCTTCAAAACCGGAAATTATTGTTCAATCGGGAAACATCAATCAAATCCGAAGCCAATAAAAAACCCGCCTCAAAAGGCGGGTTTTCCGATTTTGTCTCAAAACCATCGCAGTCACCTGCGATAACAGGACTGAAAGGATTATTCCTGTTCCTGCTTCTTCAATGCGGCACCCAGAATGTCACCGAGTGAAGCACCGGCATCTGATGAACCATATTGTGCAACAGCTTCTTTTTCTTCGGCAATTTCCAAAGCTTTGATTGAAACTGTGATTTTGCGGGTCTTTTTGTCGAATGCGGTAACGCGTGCATCAACCTTCTGGCCGACTGTAAAGCGTTCCGGACGTTGTTCATCACGATCAAGCGACAAATCCGAACGACGAATTGTTGTTTCGAGATCATGGTCGACCAGTTTTACATCAATGCCATTGTCGTGGATTGCAGTCACTTCGCAAGTCACAACAGCACCTTTGCGCAATTCACCGGAAGCAACGGCTTCACCAACCTTGTCGCCGGAAAGCTGCTTGATACCAAGTGAAATACGTTCTTTATCAACATCGACATCAAGAACAACAGCCTTGACGACATCGCCCTTGTTGTATTCCTCGATAACCTGCTCGCCAGGACGGTTCCAGTCGAGATCGGAAAGGTGAACCATACCGTCAACATCGCCTTCAAGGCCGATAAAGAGGCCGAATTCGGTTTTGTTCTTGACTTCACCTTCAACAACAGAACCAACAGGGAATTTGTTGGCAAAAGCTGTCCACGGGTTTTCGAATGTCTGCTTGAGGCCCAAAGAAATACGGCGTTTTGCCGGATCCACTTCCAGAACAACAACTTCGACTTCCTGAGAGGTCGAAAGAATCTTTCCGGGGTGAACATTCTTCTTGGTCCAGCTCATTTCTGAAACGTGGATAAGGCCTTCAATGCCCGGCTCGATTTCAACAAAAGCACCATAATCGGTAATGTTGGTAACAGTACCTTTGATCTTCTTGCCAACCGGATATTTATCGCTGATGCCTTCCCACGGGTCGCTTTCAAGCTGTTTCATGCCCAAGGAAATACGATGTGTTTCCTGATTGATACGGATGATCTGTACTTTTACAGTCTGACCGATCGACAGGATTTCAGACGGATGGTTGACACGGCGCCAAGCCATATCGGTAACGTGCAAGAGGCCGTCAATACCGCCAAGGTCAACGAATGCACCGTAATCGGTGATGTTCTTGACGACACCTTCAACAACCTGACCTTCTTCAAGGTTCTGTACGATTTCAGAACGCTGTTCGGCGCGGCTTTCTTCAAGAACTGTACGGCGTGAAACAACAATATTGCCACGACGACGGTCCATTTTCAAAATTTCAAAAGGCTGCGGATTGTGCATCAACGGCGTTACATCGCGAATCGGACGAATATCGACCTGACTGCGCGGCAAGAAAGCAACTGCTCCGTCAAGATCAACCGTGAAACCACCTTTGACCTGACTGAAGATAACGCCTTCAACGCGTTCACCGGCGTTGAATTTTTCTTCCAGACGAACCCAGCTCTCTTCACGGCGGGCTTTTTCACGTGAAAGAACAGCTTCACCCATAGCGTTTTCGATACGCTCAACATAAACCTCGACTTCATCGCCGGGCTTGAGCGAACCGTCTTTACCCTTGGCACCGAATTCCTTTAACGGAACGCGGCCTTCTACTTTAAGACCGGCATCAATGATTGCCATATCTTTTTCAATTGCAATGATGCGGCCTTTGACAACCGAACCCTCGACGAGATCATGGGTCTGGAGGGATTCAGCCAAAAGGGCTTCGAAATCCGCTTTTGTGGGATTGTATTGTGACATAGAAACTCCTGAAGAAGTGCCTTTTGAACTAATAATGAAATAAGGCACGAGCGCGCCGGGTTAGTGTTAAAACGATGTTATTTTCCTGCCGCCCGCTCTTTGGCGGGGTAGTTTGGCGCATGGCCGGAAATAACATTTCTCTTAAAGTCTTTTACCGTTTTGCCAAAATCGGATCAATTATAGCACAAGCGGCAGTAAACGCGCCTTCTATACTCAATTTTGTTGTATCAAGCAAGTGCGCATCTTTTGCAGATTTCAACGGGCTTTCGGCACGATTCATATCGCGTTCGTCACGCCGTTTGAGATCGGCAAGAATGGCATTATAATCGGCTTTCTTACCTTTCTCCAGCATTTCATTATAACGCCGCTCGGCGCGAACTTCGGGTGTCGCAATAATATAGAGCTTAACATTTGCATCGGGACAGACGACTGTTCCAATATCGCGCCCGTCAAGAACCGCTCCTTTACTTTGTTTTGCAAAAGCTTTTTGCATGCCGACCAATGTCTTGCGCAAACGCCCCATTACCGCCACTTTCGAAGCCGCTTCACCGATTTCATGTTCGGATAAATGCGCCCGATCAAGTGAAGAAAAGTCAATCAACAAAGCGGTTTTTACAGCAATATCCTCGTCATCAAGTGGCAAATGACGTTTTAAGAGCTCATCGGCAACCGCACGATAAGTCAAACCTGTATCAAGATAGGAAAATTGGTAATGGGCGGCAAGTTTTCGCGCCAATGTGCCCTTTCCTGAAGCGGCCGGCCCATCAATTGCAATAATAAACGGCTTTTTCAGGTTCATTCGATATGCGCTCCCAATTTGGCCATCAGCCCCATAAATTCCGGAAAACTTGTTGCAATCATGCGTTTGTCATCAATTGTTACAGGCTTTTCAGCTCCAAGACCAAGGACCAGAAAGCTCATGGCAATACGGTGATCAAGATGTGTTGTGACTGTTCCGCCGCCAATGTTTTTTGCCGAAGGCTCGCCAGTCACAATCAGAAAATCTTTTCCCTCTTCACAGTCAACGCCATTTATCTTCAAACCATTGGCGACGGCTGAAAGCCGGTCTGATTCCTTGACTCTCAGTTCTGCAAGCCCTTCCATAATTGTTTTTCCCTCCGCAAAAGCGGCAGCAACTGCAAGAACAGGGTATTCATCAATCATGGAAGGTGCGCGCTCTTTTGGCACCTTTACCCCTTTTAATCGGGAGGAACGCACGCGAATATCGGCCACCTCTTCCCCGCCGGTCTGACGTTTGTTTTCAAAGCTTATATCGGCTCCCATTTCTAAAAGCGTGGTGATTAATCCGGTGCGGGTGGGATTTAACAATACATTTTCTATTGTTATATCCGAACCTTCGGTAATCAAGGCCGCTACAATCGGAAATGCTGCCGATGACGGATCGCCAGGTACGGTAATATCCTGCCCGTGCAATTCGCCCTGCCCCTCTAAATGAATATAGCGCACACCGTCATTATCAGTCTCGACCTCAAGGTCGGCACCAAAGCCCACAAGCATCTTTTCGGTGTGGTCACGTGTCATGACCGGCTCGATGACAGTGGTTATACCCGGGGTATTGAGACCGGCAAGCAAAACGGCAGATTTCACCTGTGCCGATGCCATAGGAACGCGATAGGTAATCGGGTTGGGTGTCACAGCACCCCATAATGTCAAAGGCAATCTGTCACCTTCCGAGGCTTCTACCTGCACGCCCATCAGCCGTAACGGATCAAGGATGCGCCCCATCGGCCGTTTTGACAAAGATGCGTCACCGATAAAACGTGTCTTCATTGCGTAGGTACCGACAAGCCCCATCGTCAATCTCGCACCGGTTCCGGCATTACCGAAATCAAGCGGTTGTTCGGGTTCCAAAAGGCAACCGTTTCCTGTTCCATGGATAACATAAACATCGTTATCCTTTTTGATTTTTGCTCCCATTGCCCGCATAGCATTGGCGGTGTGAATAACATCATCACCTTCCAAAAGGCCGGAAATGCGGGTTTGACCACTTGCCAGAGCACCGAACATCAGGGAACGGTGGGAAATGGATTTATCGCCCGGTATCCGGATATGTCCGGAAAGGTCAGCAGATTTTTTCGATTTAGCGGGAAGCGGTTCAGACATGGCAAACGTATTTCTTCTTTATATATAGGAAAAGCATGCTTCTAACATAACGAGTTTCATACGTCATGAAAAAATACATCGCTTCAAGGAAATTGAACATGGTTCTTATTGTTTATCTTTGACAAAAGCATATTTTTGCGCTTAAGCACCGTGAACGGATTTTTTGATTAATCTCAACGGCATTTTTATGGACGCGTAAATGCTCGTGTCCGGTTAAAATGCTTTCAAACAAAGGCGCGTGGCTATTTTTATAAGCATGAAGCAAATAGAAACAGCACGACCAACCAAAAGAGGCTCGGTCCATGGCAAAACCTGAACTTGGAACCAAAAGAATAGACCCGGAAACGGGAAAGAAATTCTATGATCTCAATCGTGACCCGATTATTTCGCCTTATACTGGGATCTCCTATCCCAGATCCTATTTCGACGCCACAGCCGATGCTAAGGGCGAGGATGAGGAAGAGGAGACAGAGACGGAAGACCTTGACACGGCATTAGAAAAGCCTGAATTCATCTCGCTTGAAGATGCCGATGATGAAAACAAAGGCGGCGAAGATATACCCGATATCGGCGACGATGAAGATGTCGACCTTGGTGACGATGATGACGACGCATTCTTGCCGGATGATGAAGACGACGAGGATGACGACGTGAGCGGCATTATCACCGGCGGCAATAAAGTTCATAAAGACGACGACATCTGACGAGAATTAAAGGGAAATTGTTTTCTTTTATAAAGATTGCAATTTCCCTCTTGATCTTTGGCGCCACTCAATTTAAGAAGCCGCCAGACAGTTTGTCTTTATCCCTGAGGTCACAACGTGACCTTCTCGTCTTGAATGGGGCTATAGCTCAGCTGGGAGAGCGCTTGCATGGCATGCAAGAGGTCAGCGGTTCGATCCCGCTTAGCTCCACCAATCTTCAAAATGCGCCCGCTTCATAAAGAGAGCTTCCCTAGGCTCTAATCCCGAAATTTTGCCGTTTAAATTTTTTGCCGGTTAACTTATCTGCCGGTTAACTCATTTGCCATTTACTTCTTTGAATGAACACCCGATTCTTCAAAGCGGTTTTATCTTTCTATTCCCAACCGGTCTTGTTCATTGCTTTTTCCAACCCGCTAATTCCCGTTTAAAAAAATCACCGTTTTTATGGTCCTTGAGAGACAGGCTGAAACTATTGGCAAACAATTCCGGTTTTTTAGTACTTTGCCTTCTTCAATCATAACCAAAAACATTGTCGATTATTTTTGTGCTTTCAAATTGGCTTATGAGAGCGGCAATCAGCTTGATCACTGAACATTATCAATTATAACGCATTTGTTGAATGCTTAAGGATTTTCGGAATGCGTTCTCATGTCGCCAATAGAACGGATTTTCATTCAACCATTGGCAGAATTATTAAGGAGTTCGGCACAGACTTTATGTTGGAAGATATCTATAAAGTTATCCATGAACGGCGCGATGTGCGCGACGAATTTTTACCTCAACCACTCGAAGAGGCTGTTATTAAAAGGCTTCTTGAAGCAGCCCATTCAGCGCCTTCGGTAGGCTTCCAGCAACCATGGAATTTCCTTCTTATCCGCGACAAAAAGCGAAAAAACCAAGTCAAAGAAATTTTTGACCGGGCGGCAGCCGAAGAGGCAAAAATTTTTAATGACGAAAGGCGAAAACTTTATAACCGTCTGAAATTACAAGGTATCGTCAAAGCCCCTCTCAATCTGGTTGTCACATGTGACCGCACGCGCGATGGCCGCACCGGTCTTGGCCGTTTTCATAATCCGCAAATGTCGGCCTATAGTTGCGTATGTGCTGTCGAAAATTTATGGCTTGCAGCACGGGCTGAAAACATCGGCGTCGGCTGGGTTTCGATCTATCATGATGACGAGCTGAAGGAATTGCTAAAGATTCCGGCCGAAATAGACATTATCGCCTATTTGTGTATCGGCTATGTCAGCCATTTTTACGACAGCCCCGAACTTGAACAAAAAGGCTGGCGTAAACGCGTACCGCTCGAAAGCCTTGTTTACCTTGAAGAGTGGCCGAAGGGTGCGCAATAATATTGCGTAATAATACCGAATTTTTTTTGATTATAATCTAAATGTGATTGAGCATTGATCGAAAAAACGTTTAAAATCCTTGCGTTTATATGATCTGTGCGGCAAAACCGTTACTACATTGGAATTATTCAAGGAAAATTCAAAATGCCTCCCTATCGCTCAAGAACTTCTACTCATGGCCGGAATATGGCCGGTGCCCGTGGCCTTTGGCGTGCCACAGGAATGAAAGACGGAGATTTTGGTAAGCCGATTATTGCTATTGCCAATTCCTTTACGCAATTTGTGCCAGGCCATGTACATCTTAAAGATTTAGGCCAACTTGTTGCGCGCGAAGTGGAAAAAGCGGGCGGTGTTGCAAAAGAGTTCAATACAATTGCCGTCGATGACGGTATCGCAATGGGGCATGACGGCATGCTCTATTCTCTTCCCTCTCGCGAGATCATTGCCGATTCGGTTGAATATATGGTCAATGCCCATTGTGCGGACGCTCTGGTCTGTATTTCCAACTGCGATAAAATTACGCCAGGAATGCTCATGGCGGCTTTACGGCTCAATATTCCGACGATTTTTGTGTCCGGCGGCCCTATGGAAGCAGGAAAGATCAAATGGAAAGGCAAAGACCTTGCGGTTGACCTGATTGATGCCATGGTTGCGGCAGCCGATGACCATAACAGCGACTCGGAAGTTGCCAATATGGAACGGGCAGCTTGCCCGACATGCGGTTCATGTTCGGGCATGTTTACAGCAAACTCGATGAATTGCCTGACCGAAGCTCTGGGGCTTTCGCTTCCCGGCAATGGTTCAATGCTCGCAACCCATGCCGACCGCAAACATCTTTTTGAAAAAGCCGGCCACAGGATTGTTGAACTGGCCAAGCGTTATTATGAACAGAATGATGACAGTGTTCTTCCCCGCTCGATTGCAACATTCAAATCTTTTGAAAATGCAATGACGCTTGATATTTCAATGGGCGGTTCGACCAATACGGTTCTTCATTTATTAGCTGCCGCACAAGAAGGCGAAGTTGATTTTACCATGTCGGACATCGACCGGCTTTCACGCCATGTTCCGGTTATTTGTAAAGTCGCTCCGGCCGTTGCCAATGTGCATATGGAAGATGTCCACCGTGCCGGCGGCGTGATGGCAATTCTGGGTGAGCTTGACCGTGCAGGTCTTATTCACAGCGAAGTTGCAACCGTTCATGAAGCGACCTTGAAGGATGCTTTGCGTAAATGGGATGTCAAACAGACAAATAATCCCGAAGTCCATGAATTTTATCGTGCTGCTCCGGGTGGTATTCCGACACAAACACCATTCAGCCAGTCACGGCGTTATGAAACAGTCGACCTTGACCGGGAAAAAGGCGTTATCCGCGATGTCGACCACGCCTATTCGAAGGATGGCGGCCTTGCCGTTCTTTACGGCAATCTTGCCAAGGATGGGTGCATTGTCAAAACTGCCGGTGTTGACGACTCGATTTTGAAATTCAAAGGTCCGGCACGGATTTTTGAAAGTCAGGATTCGGCCGTGGTTGCTATTTTGAACGGCAAAATCAAACCGGGAGATATTGTGCTCATCCGTTACGAAGGTCCACGCGGTGGCCCTGGAATGCAGGAAATGCTTTATCCGACAAGCTACCTGAAATCGAAAGGTTTGGGAAAAGCCTGTGCCCTCATTACCGATGGCCGTTTTTCCGGTGGTTCGTCGGGGCTTTCCATCGGACATGTTTCACCGGAAGCTGCTGAAGGCGGCACAATCGGCCTTGTCAAAGAAGGCGACACAATCGAAATCGACATACCAAATCGCAAAATCCATCTTGCTGTCGACGATGCAACACTTGCCAAACGTCGCAAGGAAATGGAACAGAAAGGCGACAAAGCCTGGAAGCCGGAAGAGGTTCGCAAACGCAAAGTTTCCAAGGCCTTACGCGCTTATGCAGCCATGACAACATCGGCAGCCAAAGGCGCTGTTCGCCAAATCTGATTTTAAAATCTTCTCTCCCGTTATGATTGGTAAATTGTAGCGGGAGAGTTTTATGATCATTTTAAAAAATATAGTGTTATTTTTAAATATGCCGTGACATTCAAACGCGGAATCGGCCTCAAATTATTCCCGAACAGCTAGGGGAGCGAATGCCCGTTATTGATATATTGGCAAAACATGCCAGTTTGACACCCGACAGAATTGCGATTTCGATCGCCGGAAATGAAATCACCTATAAAACACTTTACCAACGAGCCGAAGCTTTCAGGCGCAAGCTTTTCAATCTGGAAATACGCCACCCCGATCATTTCGGTTTACCGGATGAAGGTCGGCTGGTTCTGCTTGCACTCCCGAACCATTTCCGCTTTGGTGAAGTTTTTGTCGGCGGTTCGGCAAGCCCGCATTGTGTTGCTGTTCTTTCTGTTGCGACGCCCCCAAACCAGATTGAAGAAATTATGCGTCGGCTTAGTCCCGACCTTGTCATTTGCGAGAACAAAGGCAGCGTCATTGCAGAAATTGCCCGAGCGCTTGATTTGCCAGCGCTTTATGTCGAAAAAGATGTAGCCACCCAATCAACTTATGATCGTTTTCTGGCAACTTATGACCGTTTTCTGGAAGGAACTATCCCCGATAAAACGATAGCCGATCTACCGCTCGGGTCGTTTTTCATAGGCTTTACATCCGGCACAACGGGGCTTCCCAAAGCTTTTATCAGAAACCGTCAAAGTTGGCGAAACTCGCTTGTTCCCGGACGAGAGTTCTTCGGCCTTGGAAAACTACATAAAACGGTTGCCCCTGGGCCCATGGCGCACGGCGTAAGCCTTTACGCGCTTATTGAAACCTTGGATAGCGGCCAGACATTTGAAAGCGTCAGGAAATTCAATGTCGATGACGTATTGGAGCTTCTGAAAACCGCCGACCGTTTTGTCGGCGTTCCAACCATGCTCAACGAATTGAAACAACGGGCAGATGAGCATAAGTCGGTTTTTACGGGAGTGAAGCAACTTGTGACCGGAGCTTCAAAATTCGATCGTCAGCATTATGACGATGCCCGCGCGCTTTTCCCGAATGCGGAGATTTTACAATATTATGGTGCCTCCGAATTAAGTTTTGTTGCAGTCAACAAAATGACACCTAGAACGCTTTCGCATGAAACTTCCATGTCGCCGGTAGGAAAACCGTTTCCCGGTGTCAAAGTCACAATACGCGATGAAAATTTGTCACCGCTCGCGCCTAATAAAATCGGCACGATTTTTGTCGAAAGCAATTTGATCTCGGACGGATATTTATGGGGCGACAATGGCAAATCATTTGTCCGTAACCAATATGGTGCAACGGTTGGTGACCTCGGCATGATGGACAAAAATGGCGAACTCTATGTGATGGGACGTGCCGGTGGTATGATTATATCAGGCGGCAACAATATTTATCTTGCGGAAATAGAAACGGCATTGAAAACTATCCCTAATATCAGTGAAGCAATTGCATTCGGCATTGCCGATGATGTTTATGGAGAACGTCTTGTCAGTGTTGTTTCGTTCAAAAATGCCGCTTTAACTGAAAATGAATTGCGCGAGTTTTGCCGCCCGTTAATGGAAAAATTCAAAATTCCGAAAGATTTCTATTTAATCAACCATTGGCCAATGACATGGAGCGGAAAAATTGCGCGTGTCATCGTCAAAAGAATGATTGAAGAGGGCAGTCCCGAAGTCACAAGGCTTTAAAAATGGAAGAGAGTAGAACACCGGTTATTATTGCAGTTGCGAGAACAGCTATAGCGCGGGCAAATGGTGCGCTTTCATCTGTTGACGTGGAATATCTTCTAAGCCCGCTCATTCGGGCACTCGTCGAACGCACAAAGATCGAAAAAACCGATATTGACGATGTTATGATCGGTAATGCGGCAGGCGGCGGCGGTAATCTCGCACGCCTTGCCGCTTTGACTGCCGGACTGCCGGTCGAAATTCCGGGTGTAACAATAGATCGACAATGCGGGTCAGGTCTTGAAGCGGTGGTTATGGCATGCCGACTGGTTGAAGCAGGGGCCGGCGAGGTCTATCTCGCTGGTGGTGCAGAGAGCGTATCAACTGCACCCTGGCGCATAAAACGCCCGAAAACGCCGCGCGAATTGCCGCAATTTTTTTCCCGTGCCCGTTTTTCACCGGATAACATCGGTGACCCTGATATGGGAAACATGGCTGAAAATATTGCCCGACATTTTGGTATATCGAGAGAAAGGCAAGATCGTTTTGCGCTTCAAAGCCATCAACGAGCCTTGAAAGCCCAGGCTGACCATCGTTTTGACGATGAAATCATAGCACTTCAAACAGCAAAAGGCTTATTTTCCGCTGACGATTGCCCGAGAGCCGGTTTGAAACTTGAAACTTTGGAGCATTTGCGACCGGTATTTGAAAAAAATGGAACGGTTACTGCCGGAAATTCTTGCCCTTTAAACGACGGGGCAGCACTTGTTCTGGTGACATCTCTCGAAAAAGCCAAACAATTGGGCATTCAATACGGAATTATTTTTATTGATAGCGCTGTAAGCGGTGTTGATCCCAATCTTGCCGGTATGGGAGCGGTTCCCTCGACAAAAAAGTTGTTACAAAGAATGAAGCTCGACAAGTGTTCGGATTTCAAAGTCATCGAATTCAATGAAGCCTTTGCTGCACAAGTTATTGCAGCCATTGACCGTCTGGATATATCGGAAGAACAAATCAACCGCGATGGTGGCGCAATCGCCCTTGGGCATCCCTTTGGCGCGTCGGGCACTTTTTTGACGATACGGCTTTTTTCCCAGATGAAAAATCTGGCTGACGATGCCCTTGGCCTTGCGACAATGGGAATCGGCGGAGGGATGGGAATAAGTGCAGCTTTCAAGCCATATCGCAACGCTTAAAAATCACTTCGCTTGAGCGGAAGCACTATCTTGATATTTTAAGCCGAAACCGAATTTTTTAAATACCGGCCTTCTTTTTTCGTCGATTATGACACAAACAATTCAAGACCAATGCGATCAATAACAACATTGGTCAATGTGAATTGAGAGCCTCCGGATGATTGTTTGATATATCCCCGTTTAACATCATCCCGTTCCTATTGAACCATCTGTCTTTGTTGCTCAATGCGAAAAAGCGGGCTTTGCCCGCGCTTCAAGTGCTTTAAAAAAACACACATAGTTTTGACGATTCAGAACGTTAATTCCTGACCCTTGCCGTTAATTTTCAGCCAATGAAAGCTGTTTCAAACGATAGAGCTCTTCCAGCGCTTCCCTTGGCGAAAGCTCATCCGGATTGATTGTCTTCAAGGCTTCTTCAATTTTGGACGTGTGATGGCTGTTTTGTGCTTCGCGCACCAAAGCAACGGAAAAAAGTGGAAGATCATCTATCAATTTTGTGGCTTTACCGGCGACTTCGCCTTTTTCCAACTGATGGAGAACATCTTTTGCCCGCGACAAAACAGCGGCCGGAAGGCCGGCAAGTTTTGCCACCTGCACACCATAGGAACGGTCTGCCGCGCCGTTTCCCACCTCGTGAAGAAAAACAACATCGCCATTCCATTCTTTGACTTTCATTGTCACATTATGAAGGCGATCGAGTTTTTCGGTGAGTGCTGTCATTTCATGAAAGTGAGTGGCAAAAATTGCACGACAATGATTGACTTCATGAAGATATTCAATGGCTGCCCAGGCAATTGAAAGCCCGTCAAATGTCGACGTTCCACGGCCGATTTCATCAAGAATAACCAATGAACGCTCGCCTGCCTGATTGAGAATTGTTGCCGTTTCCACCATTTCAACCATAAAGGTTGACCGCCCATGGGCAAGATCATCGGCTGCACCAACGCGGCTGAAAAGCCTGTCGACAACACCGATATGGGCAGAACCGGCAGGAACGAACGACCCCATTTGCGCCATTATCGCAATCAAGGCATTTTGACGCAAAAACGTTGATTTACCACCCATATTGGGGCCGGTCAGTAGCCAAATGGCGCCGTATTTCGCACCATTTTTGGGAGAAAGATCACAATTATTGGCCACAAACGGTTCTTTGGCCTGTGTTCTCAATGCCTGTTCGACCACCGGATGGCGTCCGGCGACAATCTCGAAATCGAGCGACTGGTCGACAATCGGGCGACAATAGCCTTGCTCTTCGGCGAGATAAGCATTGGAGGCGGAAACATCAAAAACAGCAAGTGCCATGGCAGCTTGTCGGATAAAATCGGCTTGATCTGCAATTTCTGCGACAAGCTTCTCGAACAATTCAAGTTCGATTGTCAAAGCGCGATCGGCTGCATTGGCAATGCGGCTTTCAAGATCGGCAAGTTCGGTTGTGGTAAAACGCATGGCATTCGCCATTGTCTGGCGATGGATAAAACGGCTTTTTGCTTCAGCCGTTTCTGTCAGTGCGGGTGCCTGAAGCGCGGTGACTTCGATATAATAACCGAGAATATTGTTATGGCGGATTTTAAGCGCTTTAACGCCCGTCTCTTCCGCATAACGGCCTTGCAATTCGGCAATGAACCGGCGCGATTGATCCCTCAAGGTTCTTAATTCATCAAGCTCTTTGTTATAATTCTCGCGAACAAATCCCCCGTCCCGTTTCAACAAGGGCAAATCATCGGCCAGTATGCGATCAAGGTGACTGTGTAAATCAACCGGCAATTTTTCAAGAACTGCAAAAGCATCGCTTAATTCTTGTGGTAGAAGTTTACCCGCAAACAGGTTTCTCACATCGCAAATAACGGCAAAGCCACGCTGGATTGCAGCCATATCGCGCGGGCCGCCGCGACCAAGAACAAGGCGTGAAAGTGCTCGCGGCATATCCGGCGCGCTCTTCAAAATAGCCTGCAAATTTTCGGCAAACCGCATATCATTGAGAAAATAGGCAACCGAATCGAGCCTCTCGTTGATTGTTACCGGTGAAATCAACGGCGCCATCAAACGTTCGCTCAAAAGCCTTGCACCGCCTCCTGTCACTGTCCGGTCAATCGCTTTCATCAAGCTGCCATCGCGCTGGCCTGAAAGTGTTCGCGTCAATTCCAGATTGTTGCGGGTTGCCGGATCAATGAACAGAGAGGCGTTTTCGTCTTCCCTTAGAGGACGCATGAGAGGCGGACGTTCATTGATTTGTGTTTTTTCAACATAACCGATTGCCGCAGAAATTGCCGAAAGTTCTGCACGACCATAGTGCCCCAGCCCTTCTAGCGTTGCCAGTTTGAAATAATCGCAAATATTGCGTTCGGCCATATTGCTATCAAAGAGGCTTGCTGCTTGTGGTGTAACGATGCGACCGAGAATGTTGAATAACGGTTTCAATGCCTCGTCGTGGAAAACGCTATCGGCAACGATCAGCTCTTGCGGGTCAATGCGCATAATATCGGCAAGCAACCGGTCGGCATGGGCACGGCTTACTTTGAAAATTCCGGTCGAAATATCAATCCATGCAATCGCGAATTCCTGATCTTTTCCCGACTTGATGCGTGAAAGCGCCATAAGATAATTGGCGCGCGCCGGATCAAGCAGTTTGTCTTCTGTCAAAGTCCCCGGTGTGACAAGGCGAATAACATTGCGTCGCACAACCGATTTGGCCCCCCGTTTTCTTGCTTCAGCGGGATCTTCCATCTGCTCGCAGACAGCCACGCGGTAACCGCAGGCAATGAGTTTTTGCAAATAATCATCAGCGGCATGAACAGGAACGCCACACATTGGCACATCTTCGCCAAGATGTTTGCCACGTTTGGTAAGAGCAATACCCAGCGCTTTGGAAGCTTCAACGGCATCATCAAAAAAAAGCTCGTAAAAATCACCCATGCGATAAAACAGCAAATAATCGCTATTTGCGGCTTTTATCTCGATATATTGCTCCATCATCGGGGTGATACGCTCGTCGGAGCGGTTATGCTTTCTTTCCGGCTTTTCTGCCGCTATTTCCTGCGTTACTTCTTCTGCCATGCCTTTTTAACCTTTGCTTTCGGCGTGTCACCAAAGAGCTTTTTTAAACCGCAATGCTTTATCGGAATATTTCAAGCTATAGCACCCAAACTATGTGTCATACCATTCAATATGTGTTTTAATACCCAACTCTTGTCGATTGAAATGTCGGCAGAATTTTTTGCCCGAAACGCAGAGACAATATATGCAAAAGCAATAAAAAAACTTGGACTATTTTTTAAATATAATCCATAATTTCCGTTTATTATCACATTTTTACCGGCTTAAATGGAGCAAACAAACGCTACCTCAGAAAATGATAGAAAAATGAGCAAAAAAAATCAAGAAAACGACAACAAATCAAAAGTTTACAGTACTCTCGACCAGGAAGCGCTGGATTTTCACAGTCGCGGACGTCCGGGAAAGCTAGAAATTATTGCGACAAAGCCCATGGCAACCCAACATGATTTGGCTTTGGCTTATTCACCAGGTGTTGCAGTTCCGGTCAAAGCCATTGCGAAAGAACCGGCGCTTGCCTATGATTATACAGCCAAAGGCAACCTCGTTGCTGTCATTTCCAACGGCACAGCCATTTTGGGCCTCGGTCATCTTGGTGCTCTTGCCTCCAAACCGGTGATGGAAGGCAAAGCCGTTTTGTTCAAACGTTTTGCCGACGTCGATTCAATTGACCTCGAAATCGATACGACCGATGTTGATGCTTTCATCAATTCGGTCCGTTATCTCGGCCCTTCTTTCGGCGGTATAAATCTGGAAGATATCAAGGCTCCGGACTGCTTCATCATTGAAAGCCGTTTGAGAGAGTTAATGAATATTCCGGTTTTCCATGACGACCAACATGGTACGGCTATTATTGCGACGGCAGGCCTTATCAATGCGCTTTACCTCACCGGTCGGGACATGAAACATACACGTCTTGTCTGTAATGGTGCCGGTTCTGCCGGAATTGCCTGCATCGAACTTATAAAGGCCATGGGTTTCAAGTCGGAAAATGTCATATTGTGCGACACCAAGGGCGTTGTTTATGAAGGCCGGCAAGAAAATATGAACCAATGGAAAGCTGCCCATGCCGTCAAGACCGACAAACGGACACTTGCCGAAGCACTTGAAGGGGCAGATGTTTTCTTTGGCGTTTCGGCCAAAGGCGTTCTGACGCCCGAAATGGTCAAATCCATGGCTCCGAAACCGATCATTTTTGCTATGGCAAATCCTGATCCTGAAATTACGCCGGAAGAAGTTGCCAAAGTGCGTGATGATGCCATTATGGCAACAGGCCGCTCGGATTATCCGAACCAGATCAACAATGTCTTATGCTTTCCTTATATTTTTCGGGGAGCTTTGGATGTACGCGCCAGCACGATCAATGAAACAATGAAAATTGCGGCGGCAAAAGCCATAGCCCAACTTGCCCGCGAAGAAGTGCCTGACGATGTTGCTGAAGCCTATCGGGGCACCCGACTGAAATTCGGTCCGAATTATATCATTCCGGTCCCATTTGATTCACGCCTGTTATCTGCGATTCCCACAGCTGTTGCCAAGGCGGCAATGGAAAGCGGCGTTGCCGGTAAGCCTATTGCCGATCTCGAAGCTTATGCACGGGATTTGGCTGCACGGCGTGATCCGATTGCTGCAACGATGCGCGGTGTTTATAACCGTGTGCGGCAAAATCCCAAACGGATTGTCTTTGCCGAAGGTGAAGAAGAACAGGTGATGCGGGCAGCCGTTTCTTATGTCAATCAGAACCTCGGTAGTGCCATTCTGGTTGGTCATGAAGATGTTATCGAAAAAAGAGCGCAGGCAGCCGGTATCGACCTTAACAGATCAGGAATAAAAATTGCCAATGCCCGCCTGTCTGATCGGAAAGATGCTTATGCCGACTATCTCTATAGCAAAATGCAACGAAAAGGTTGGCTATTGAGAGATTGCCACCGTTATATCAATAATGATCGTAATCATTTTGCCGCATGCATGTTGGCATTGGGCGACGCCGATGCGATGATTACCGGCGTGACACGTAATTATGAAACCGGACTTGCCGATGTCTTGCGCGTTATCGACATGAAAGCCGGCGAACGTGTTGTCGGTATTTCGATGGCAATTTGCCGCGGTCGCACTGTTTTTATTGCCGACACTGCAATTTCCGAACACCCGAATCCGGAAGAATTGGCCGATATCGCCGAACAAGCGGCAAGTTTTGCCCATGATATGAGCTATAAGCCACGCGTTGCACTTCTCGCATTCTCGACTTTTGGTCACATGAAGGGTGAAGGCGCCCAACGTATTCAGGAAGCGGTCAAATTGCTTCGCGCGCGCAATGTCAATTTCGAAGTTGACGGCGAAATGAGTGCCGATGTCGCACTCAATCCGAAAATGATGGAGCAATATCCATTCATGGGATTGAGCGAACCGGCCAATGTTCTGGTTATGCCGGGCTACCATTCCGCCTCAATTGCCAGCAAAATGTTGCAGGAACTCGGCGGGGCGACCCTGATTGGCCCTATTCTCGTCGGTCTCGAAAAATCGGCCCAGATTGTTCCCTTGGGCGCTCGTGATTCCGACATAGTGACTATGGCAGCATTGGCAGCCTATAACACGACAAAATAGATCTATCCGGATTTTAGAGCCCCGTTTTTTCTAACGGGGCTTTTATTAATTGCTTTATAAATAAATTCTTAAACTTTATAGCTGTTTAACGAATATGACGGGAAACGGTTTTATTAAGGAAAAGCCCTGATTTGCCGATCTTTTTCCCCGCATAACAGCGGTATTTAATGCAATTTTTAACACTATGTCTTATTTTTATCGGCATGTAATATAAAGTGTTTAGCGTTTACCAAAAAAATCGAAATTCGAGTTTAATAAAAAAGATATAGTTTATCATTAAAAAAACAGGCTAAATTCTGTCGCGTGAGCTTTTTTAAGGCAAGGATCAAATAATATGGCGGAAACTGCATCATCAATCAAATGGCTTCTTTCTCAAAAAACGGAAGTACGCTATCTTCCTGATACAGCTTTTCCAATCCGCTCGACCTTCAAATCGGAAGAGGAATTGCAGCAACTGGCCCACGAAATGGCCGAAGGCAAAAAAATTGTTTTGCCGGAATATACGCCTTTCGATTTCAGAGAACGGCTCACCGAGAATTCCAAGCTCATTTTGCATACTTTCCGTTCGACCGATGCTGCCGCTCGCAATAACGAGGCCATCACACCGGCAGCACAATGGCTGCTTGATAACCATTATACGATCGATAAAACCATCCAGCAGGCGCGACGTGATTTTCCGCGTGCCTTTGTCAAACAGCTTCCCCCTTATAAAGGCGAAGATGAACTGCCAAGAATTTTCGCACTAGCCTGGCTTTATGTTGCGCATACCGACAGCAGTTTTTCGCTAAAAACTTTAACGGCCATGGTCAATGGTTACCAA
The DNA here is from genome assembly GCF_016100455.1 of Bartonella sp. M0283. NCBI lineage: Bacteria > Pseudomonadati > Pseudomonadota > Alphaproteobacteria > Hyphomicrobiales > Bartonellaceae > Bartonella > Bartonella sp. M0283. The sequence goes on from NZ_JACFSK010000001.1 coordinate 1,975,989, forward strand.
CAGGTTGCTGATTTCCAGATTGGCGAATTATGGGCTTTGCCGTCGGCTGTCCGCATGGTTCTCATTGAAAATGCGCGGCGGCTTTCCATGCGCATCGAAAAAGCCCGCCGGATGCGGAGATTTGCAAATCAGGCGGCCGACCAAATGGCTCTGGCTGAAAATGACAATGCACTTCAGAGCATTTTTTCAACCTACGAACCGCTTGTTGCCGACCCGACTTTTGCCGCCCATCTTCTCTATCGTTTGCGCGGCGCTTCTGTTGATTCAACAACAGCCTTGAACTGGCTTGAAGAGCAGTTACATCGTCATGGCAGTGACCCTGAATCGGCAACAGCCGAAGAACATTCGCGCCAATCAACCGGCGGTGTGACAATGGGCAATATCATCCGTGGCCTGAAAGCCATTGATGACGTTGATTGGACATATTGGTTCGAAACGGTCAGTCATGTCGATTTCATGTTGCGTGAAAACAGCGATTTCGGAGAAATCGACTTTCCATCGCGCAACACCTATCGCGTCATCATCGAAAAAATAGCTCGCCGCTCGCCATTAAGCGAACTGGAAGTGACAAAAAAAGCAATCGACATGGTCGAGAATGCAAAGAAAGACGGGTCGAAATCCGGCGCTTCGGTTGCTTGGTATCTTGTGGGACCCGGACGCGAAGCCTTTGAAAAAGCCTGCGACTATGATTGCCCGTTCTCGACCCGTTTCATGCGTGCCTTCCGTGCTATGAAAATTTTCAGCATTGCGGTTCCGGTTTCTGTCATAACAATTCTCATTCTCATTGCAGTTTATGCATTTCTGAGGGAAGCAGGTTTGAGCCACGCATTGTCGCTAACCTTCACAGCACTTGCGCTTTTTCCGACAATGGATACTGCTTTTGCGCTCTTCAATACTCTCGTTGCCTGGACTGTCGAACCACGGCGATTGATCGGTTATGAATATAAGGACGGCATTCCGGAAGAGGCCAAAACGCTCGTTGTCGTTCCGACAATGATAACATCGCGCGATTCTATTGACGAGCAGATAAGAAATCTTGAAGTTCACTATCTCTCGAACCCGCAAGGGGCCATTTATTTTGCATTGGTGACAGACTGGGCCGACTCGAAAAAGGAAGAAACGGCCGACGATCGTGATCTTCTCGAATATGCGCAAAAAGGTATTGCCGATCTTAACCGGTATTATCGCGGTGACGGACAGCCACTATTTTTCATTTTACATCGTCATCGTTTGTATAATCCTAGCGAAGATTGCTATATGGGCTGGGAGCGTAAACGCGGCAAGCTGCATGAGTTGAATCTGCTTTTGCGCGGTGACCGTGACACCAGTTTCTTCCCGACAGACCCACGTCTGCCCATGGATTGCCGCTTTGTCATGACGCTTGATTCCGACACAAGGCTCACCACCGAGGCAGTCACCCGCCTTGTCGGGAAACTCAATCATCCATTAAATCGTCCGGTCATTGACCCGAAAACACATACGGTCAAAAGCGGTTATGGCATTCTTCAGCCGCGGGTGACACCCTCGCTTACCACCGGTGATGATGCCTCATTCCTCCAACGTGTCTTTTCGGTCAATCGCGGCATAGACCCTTATGTTTTTGCCGTATCCGATACCTATCAGGATCTTTTGGGCGAAGGTACCTATACCGGCAAAGGCCTTTATGACATTGATGCATTCGAAATAGCGCTTGCTGACAAAGTGCGTGAAAATAGTGTGTTGAGCCACGATCTTCTTGAAGGCGGTTATGCACGCGTCGGCTTTGTGAGCGATGTCGAGGTGGTTGAAGATTATCCGACGGCCTATAATGTCGATGTTGCCCGTCATCATCGCTGGATCCGCGGTGACTGGCAATTGCTGCCATATCTCTTCACCCGTCACAATATCAACCTTATTACCCGCTGGAAAATGCAGGATAATTTACGGCGTTCTCTGACACCGCTCATGTGGATTATTGCATCGCTTTTCGGTTGGTGCATATTGCCGCTTCATACGGCGGTTTTCTGGCAATTATTTCTGCTTTTGGGCATGTTTATTGCCCCCACACTTGGTGTTCTGCGCAATATTATGCCGACAAGCATGGACAATTCCTTGCGCGGCCATTTCCAATCGGTATTGACAAATATTGCAACAAGCACGGCGGATGTTGCATTGCGCACGACCTTCCTTGCCTATTCGGCATTTTATATGGTTGATGCGATTATCCGTACCCTCTATCGCATGTTTGTTTCACACAAACATCTGCTTGAATGGAAAACATCGGCAGCAACGCGTTCTTCGCCCAATACGCTCTCCTATTATGTCACCACCATGTGGCCGGCGACATTAATTGGTGTGGTTTCGATTGCGCTTCCGGCAGCACTTCATAATTCTGCTGTCTTTGTAGCCCTGCCCTTTGGTCTTGCCTGGTTCTTTTCACCGCTTATCGCCTGGATTGTAAGCCGTTCGGCTGCCTTTCAGGATTCGCTTGAAATCCGGCCATCCGATAAAAATGAATTGCGTCGCATTGCACGCCGCACCTGGCATTATTACGAAACATTTGCCAATGCCGATAACAATTTTCTTCCCCCCGACAATTATCAGGAAGATCCGGTACCGGTTCTGGCACGCAGAACCTCGCCAACCAATATCGGCGTCTATCTGCTCTCGACAGTCGCTGCACGTGATTTCGGCTGGGTCAGTTTCGATGATGCCATCCAGCGTATCGAACGCACACTCGATACAATGGACAAAATGGAAAGATTCCGCGGGCATTTCTTCAACTGGTATGAAACCGACACTTTGCGTCCCCTTGTACCGAGTTATGTCTCGACCGTCGACTCGGGCAATCTTGCCGGCCATCTTGTAACACTGGCTGCAGCCTTGAGAGAATGGTCTGAAGCACCATCCGTATTCCTACAAGGCGATCTCGCAGGCCTCCTTGATGTTAATGACATTTTACAGGAAACGCTGAACCTCATCCCTGATGACCGTCGTATCCTGCGCCCGCTTCGCAGACGAATTGATGAACGCATGGCCAATTTCCGCAGGGCCGTCCGCTCAATTAGGGATGAACCGGAAACAGCAACATTCCGCACAGCAAATCTCACAACTGCGGCAAACGATATAGGCCGTCTCACAAGCGAGCTTGATGGTGAAATCGGCAGTGATGAATCACGTCATGCTGTTTCATGGGCAGAATGCCTGATTGAAACATGCGAAGCTCACACTCATGATGCGACCGCCGATCATGATACAGAGGCTTTACGCAAAACTTTAAGTGATCTTTCGGCAAGAGCCCGCCAGTTTGCCTTTGATATGAAGTTCGATTTCCTTGAACGAAAAGAACGTCGTCTCATGTCAATTGGCTATCGTGTTCAGGAAAACGAGCTCGACGAAAGCTGCTACGATCTGCTCGCTTCGGAAGCCCGTCTTTCAAGCCTGTTTGCCATTGCCAAAGGCGATGTCAAGGTTGAACATTGGTTCCGCCTTGGACGCATGCTGGTACCGGTCGGCTGGAAAGGTGCTCTGCTTTCCTGGTCGGGTTCGATGTTCGAATATTTAATGCCTCCGCTTGTTATGCGCGAGCCTCTGGGATCGCTCCTTGACCAGACAAGCAGGCTTATTGTGCGTAGACAAATCCAATATGCCAATGAACGTGGATTGCCATGGGGCATTTCGGAAGCAGCGTTTAATGCCCGTGACCAACATATGAACTACCAATATTCCAATTTTGGTGTTCCCAGTCTCGGCCTGCAACGTGGTCTTTCGCGCAATGCTGTTATTGCACCTTATGCAAGTATTCTGGCTTCCCAGTATATGCCGACAGAAGCAGTCGCCAATCTTGCACGCTTGCGCAAACTTGGTGCACTTGGCGAATATGGTTTCCATGACTCGGTCGATTTCACGCCGGCGCGTGTGCGTGAAGGCGAAAAATATGCCGTCGTCAAGAATTATTATGCGCACCACCACGGCATGTCTATTCTGGCAATTGACAATGTCATTTTCGATGGTCGCATGCGGGATCGTTTCCATAGCGATCCGGTGATTGAAGCGGCACAGCTTCTGTTACAGGAAAAAGCGCCGCGTGAAATTCCTATGGTTCATGCAAAAACGGCAAATCCGATGCGCAGTGATGCCGGCGGTTTTGAAGACGCACCGGTTCGCGTTATCAAAGCCCCGCTTACCAAGCCGCGTTCGACTGTGCTTTTGTCAAATGGGAACTATTCGGTCATGTTGACAGGCAAAGGTTCCGGCTATAGCCGCTGGAACAATATTGCTGTTACCCGTTTCATGCCCGATGCAGCCGAAGACCAGCAAGGCACTTTCATCTTTTTGCGTGACCCCGCCTCCGGCCGCTGGTGGTCGGCAACGGGTGAACCAACGCGTGTTGCCGATGAAGAAGCTTCAACCGTTTTCACCGACGAAAAGGCAGAATATACAAAAACAGTCGATGGTATAAAATCGACTGTGGAATGTATTGTTGCATCCGAAGGTGATGGTGAAGGTCGACGTATCGAGCTTATCAACACCACTTCCAAAGACCGCATTCTTGAAATTACGTCCTATGCCGAACTGGTATTGACAACGCCCGAGACAGATGCGGCCCATACGGTCTTCGCACGCATGTTTGTGGAAACCGAAATTGCCGATCAAGGCGGAACAATTTATGCCAAAAGGCGTAAACGCGACCCGAAAGATCCGGAAATCCATGTTGCCCATTTTGTCACCGATACATCCGGTTCTGTTCGTGATGCGGAAGCCGAGACCGACAGGCGTGTTTTCATCGGCCGCGGGCGCTCTATCCGTCGTCCTGCCGCTTTCGACCGTGGTGCCACTCTCACCGGAACAGAGGGTTGTGTGCTTGATCCTGTCGCAGCAATAAGATGTCGTGTTCGGGTTCCAGCACATAAAAAAGCCGCACTTATCTTCTGGACATTTGCAGCAAATTCGAAAGAAAAGCTTGCATCCCAAGTTGAATATTACCGTCAACCGAATGTATTCCAGCGCGAATTCTCGCTTGCCTGGACCCGTTCGCAAGTGTCGCTTTACCAGCTTGGTATCAAGCCGAAAGAATCTGTCGTTTACCAGAAATATGCAACCTCGCTTATTTATCCGGATCGCACGTGGCGTTTGCCTTCGGAGGCGCTCGCTGAAAACCTCGGCAAACAATCCGATTTGTGGCCGATGTCGATATCCGGCGATTTTCCGATCTTCCTGCTCAGGCTTGATAATGAAGCTGATCTCGAAGTCTTGCGCGGACTTTTGAAAGCGCATGAATATTGGCGGATGCGCGGGCTGACTGTCGATATTGTCATTTTGAACGAACGGGCTTTTTCTTATGCGCAAGATACCCAGCGCGCCATTGAATGGATGTGCGAAGGTTATCGCAACCGTACCGCCGAAGCAGACGGACGCCAGCATATCTTCACTGTCCGCCGTGACCAGATGAACGAGCAGAGTTTCAAGACTTTGCTTGCCAGTGCCCGCATTGTTTTACAAGCCCAGAATGGCTCCTTGTCCGAACAGATGCAGCGCATGGAAAATATTGATTCCGACCTTTCCCACCGCAATAAAGATGAGGAAGCTGCCCAATCTGCCAAGACGCATAACAATGGGAAAGCTGCACAACGAAAAAGCGGCAAACACGAAGAGATTGCTATGCCGCTCGAACAAGGCCAATTTACATCAATCGGCATCATCGGCGACCAGCATAAATCCTGTCCGCTTCCGGATGGCAAAGACCTTGCCTATTGGAACGGCTATGGCGGTTTTGACAAGGATAATAGCTACGTTATTCGTCTATCGGGAAGAAATGCAACGCCAAATCCTTGGATTAACGTTATTTCCAACGAGCATTTCGGATTCCACGTTTCGGCTGAAGGGTCGAGCTTTACGTGGTCGGGCAATAGCCGCGATTATCAATTGACCCCATGGGCGAACGATCCTGTCGTCAACCGTCCTGGCGAAGCTCTCTACATTGTTGATCGCCACTCGTTAAAACGTTTCTCGCCGGTTTCGGTTGTCGAATGTGATGATAGCGCGCTCTATGAAGTGCGCCACGGCCTTGGCTATTCGACATTCACATCAAAACACGGAACGATAAGTCTGGAATTGACCCACACTGTCGATAATAAACGCCCGATAAGACTATCGCGCCTTGTCATCAAAAACGAAGACAAGAGTTCAAGAAGTCTGAGACTTTATGATTACGTCGAATGGGTATTGGGCACAGTCAGGGCAAAAGCTGCTCCCTTTATTATTCCCGATTATGACAAAAAACGCGGTGCGCTTTTTGTTCGCAATCCTTATCATACGGAAAAGTCCGAAGAAGTCAGCTTCATTGCAGCGTCGAATGCTCCTTCAAGCTATACAGCCGACAGAACGGAGTTCATCGGCTCGATCGGAACTGTCAAACATCCGCAAGCGATCCGTCAAGGTGAGCCGCTCTCCAACACGGTTGAAGCCGGACGTGATCCGTGCTCCGCACTTGCTTTTGATATAGAATTGAAGGCCGGTGAAAAGAAAGAGATCATCTTCTATCTCGGTAATGCCAAAAATCGTCTGGAAGCCGAAAAGCTCCTTGATAGCATCCGAAAAGAAACATTCACCTCTGTTCTTGAAAAAGAGAAAAAACAATGGACCGATTTTGTTTCTGGCTTACAGGTCAAAACAAACGACCGTTCGTTCGATCTCATGGTCAATAATTGGCTCCCCTATCAAACCTATGCCTGCCGCATCATGGCAAGAGCCGCATTTTATCAGGCAAGCGGGGCATTCGGTTTCCGTGACCAGTTGCAGGATACTTTGTCGCTCTTGCTGCTGAAGCCGGAACTTGCCCGTGAACAGGTTATCAATGCCGCATCACGTCAGTTTCCTGAAGGCGATGTACAACATTGGTGGCTTCCCGATAGTGGCGCCGGTGTCAGAACATTGATTTCCGATGATGTGGCCTGGCTCGGCTATGGTGCTGCTCTTTATGTCAATACCACAGGCGATCATGCATTTCTTGATACAGATATTGCCTTTATTGATGGAGACAAACTCAAGGAAGGCCAACATGACAGCTATTTCCAGCCAGCCATTTCGCCAAAAACCGCAACACTCTACGAGCATTGCGCACTTGCCCTTGATCTTGCAATCAAACGCACCGGTGAACACGGTCTACCGTTAATGCTCGGCGGCGACTGGAATGACGGAATGAATCTTGTGGGCATTGAAGGGAAAGGCGAAAGTGTCTGGCTTGGCTGGTTCCTTGGAACGGCCTTGCAGGCTTTCATTCCGATTGCCGAAGAACGTAAGGATGAAAAACGCGTCAAGAAATGGACGCATCATCTGGAGAAGCTCACCAAAGCGCTCGAAACTAGCGGGTGGGATGGAAAATGGTACCGTCGTGGCTATTTCGATAATGGTGAACCTTTGGGGTCACACACCAATGACGAATGCCAGATTGATACGATTGCCCAGTCGTGGAGTGTTATTTCCGGCATGGGAACGGAAGAACATCAAAAACAGGCTATGCAATCCATGCTCGAGCACTTGCTGGACGAGAAAGGGGAACTCATTCGTCTGTTCTGGCCTCCCTTTGACAAGACCGAACTTGAACCGGGATATATCAAGGGGTATCCGGCAGGCATTCGCGAAAATGGTGGTCAATATACCCATGGCGCAATCTGGAGCATTCTGGCACTTGCCAAACTCGGAGACAAAGACAAGGCTTATCAGGTCTTTTCGATGATTAACCCGATTTCGCACGGGAGAAATCCTCATGTCTATCGTGTCGAACCCTATGTGATTTCTGCCGATATATATTCGGTCGAGCCACGACGTGGTCAAGGCGGCTGGACATGGTATACGGGTTCGGCCGGCTGGTTCTACCGCGCTGCTACAGAATCTATTCTGGGCATCAACCGTAAAGGCTCCAAGCTTTATCTCGAACCGTGTCTGCCAAAAGATTGGCCGGGTTACGAAGCAACCGTCAAATTTGATAACGCAACCTACGTTATCAAGGTTACTCGCGGTAAAAATCTTGGCTTGACAGTAGATGACAAGACAGTAGAAAAGCCTGAAAACGGCATCGGTCTGAAAAAGACAGGACATCATGAAATTAATCTGACAATAGATAACTGACTTCAGGGAGTTTAAAAACTCCTTGAAGTTCCTCGCGAAGGCTTTACTTTCCTTTATTCTTTGATCAAGGTAACGTTCTTCCCATTGGGTAGAGACAATAAACAGATTGAAAGTGCTATGGCGCGAACTGATATTGCTGAACGTGTATATAATCACACATGGAAGCTTGATCCGATTATAAGATCACTCCTTGATACCGATTTCTATAAGTTCCTGATGCTGCAAATGATTTGGGGGCTTTATTCGGATGTTGATGTTACTTTTTCATTGATCAACCGGACAAAAACGGTGCGGCTTGCCGATGAAATTGATGAAGCGGAATTGCGGGCACAGCTTGACCATGCCCGCACTTTGAAATTTACCAAAAAGGAAATGATCTGGCTTGCCGGTAACACATTCTATGGTCGCAAACAGATTTTCACACCCGATTTTCTCCATTGGCTTCAAGGCTTCCAATTGCCTGATTACGAGCTGACACGTAAAGACGGACAATATATATTGAATTTCGAGGGGCCGTGGACCCACACCACAATGTGGGAAATACCTGCGCTCTCGATCATCAATGAATTGCGTTCGCGTGCAGCCATGCGCAATCTCGGACGATTTGAACTCGACATTCTCTATGCACGCGCAAAAGCCAAAATGTGGAGCAAGGTCGAGCGGCTTAAAAAATATCCTGATATTCGTATATCCGATTTCGGTACACGCCGGCGTCATTCGTTTTTATGGCAGCGCTGGTGTGTCGAAGCTTTGAAAGAGGGAATCGGGAACTCATTTACCGGTACTTCCAATGTTCTTCTTGCTATGAACAATGATTTGGAAGCAATCGGCACCAATGCCCATGAACTGCCGATGGTTGTTGCAGCCCTTGCCAATAATGATGAGGAATTGCGCACAGCGCCTTATCGTGTCATGCAAGATTGGAACCGTTATTATGGCGGCAATCTTCTGGTTGCACTGCCTGACGCTTTCGGTACGGCGGCATTTTTACGCAATGCGCCTCAATGGGTGGCAGACTGGACAGGTTTTCGTCCGGATAGTGCGCCGCCAATTGAGGGGGGTGAACGCATTATCAAGTGGTGGAAAGACCACGGCAAAGACCCGCGCGAAAAACTTATTGTTTTTTCCGATGCATTGGATGTCGATACAATTGAGGAAACTTACAAGCATTTTCAGGGGCGCGTTCGCATGAGCTTCGGCTGGGGAACCAATCTGACCAATGATTTTGCCGGTTGTGCTCCCGATGACATCAAGGAACTCGATGCAATTTCTCTTGTTTGCAAGGTTACCCATGCGAATGGTCGACCGGCTGTCAAACTTTCGGACAATCCGGAAAAAGCCATTGGCGAGCCAAGCGAAATTCGCCGTTACCTCCAGTTCTTTGGCAATGAAGAACGTGTGTCGAAACCGGTAAGGGTTTAAAAAACTCTTTTCCGTTCATTTTTCATGCTGCGGATTTTATCCCTCCCGTCACTTTCATGCAGCGGGAGGGTTTTTGTACCCATATAAGCGACGATAAGGAGATGGCGTAGCGAGGGTGCTAACATGACACCCGATTTTTGTTTCCGGTCTGTTGCTACTTTTGTTTTCTGTTTTGCATCAAGCCATCAAGGCGCGTAAGAGCCAAAAGCTTGAATAAAAATTTAGCAAAAAACTGTTTTTCAATGGTGATATCTCATCAATAACCATTCGATTTTCACCAGCCTTTTTCGTTTCACTTTCAGGATTTCAAAATCTCAGCCGCCCCTTGTCTATGTTCGCTAAAGCTAACGAAACTTTCTGCTTGCTTGCCAGGAATAAGTTCCCCAAAACACTCATCATTGGTAGAAAAGAGGTTTTGCCACCCTACCCATGACTTTTACCTCTTGCCCAACGCTCCCCTGCCTGTTTCTGCCATTTACGCCTGTCACGCATTTTGCCTTCTATCGGGCTATATGTTGGCCGAAAAATTGATTAGGTAGGAAACAATGGCCGAGTAGTATGTTTCACCTAACGCGGCTTTTAAATTTTGACATTGTTAACCAATAAAAAAATCCCGGACAAAACTAAATCGAAAAAGAATAATTTCATCATAATAATCGAAACATTCTGTTCAGCTCATTCGATCAAAGACGCAGGTTATTTCAGTTATCCGGAACGATAGAGTGAAGTAAGCTGATGATTAGGATGGGAAACTGGTATCTCGTGCCTTTTAAATGAATTGTTAGAAACGGGATTGCGTCATAGCGGGTGGTGCAATCATCATTTGAAATGACGTTATTTTTTAACCACACCACTTTTTGCCGTTTCATAAATTACACCCCATGGCGTTTTGACAATTGTCATTTTGGCAATTGTCATTCAAAATCCAATGACTGGCTGCAAAAAGACTTTTAGGTCTCATAGCTCAAAGCGCTTTTTTTCTTTAAAAAAGCTTCCCCGTTTCGCGGGCATGAATTTGTCCTTTTTTGAAGACAATAAAAAACCGGCCCTGAAAAGGCCGGCTTTTGAAAAAAGTTTTATACGAGAAATGCGATTTTAATCCGAATTTGAAAATTGCCGTTTTGTGCCGGAAACTTTCATCAAATATCGTTCATTTCCGGCATTCCAAGCATATTTGGCCTATTTCATACCGATCAAACATCAAGGTTCGAAACGTTCAGAGCGTTTTCCTGAATAAATTCACGGCGTGGCTCCACTTCATCGCCCATCAATTTTGCAAAAACTGCATCGGCATCCTGTGCATCGCCAATTTTGACCTGCAAAAGTGAACGTGCATTGGGATCAAGTGTTGTTTCCCAAAGCTGTTCGGCATTCATTTCGCCCAAGCCTTTATAGCGTTGCATTGTAAGCCCCTTCTTGCCATTGGCGAAAATGGTATCAAGAAGAGCAATCGGACCCGAAATCGTTTCTGTCGTATCTTTACGACGCAAAACCGGAAGTTTCCCGTAAATTTCATCAAGGTGATGGGACATATTATCAATCCGCTTGGCATCGGTCGAAGCAATCAATCCCATATCAAGAACGACAACATCTTTTACACCGCGCAAAACCCGCTCGAAACGCAAGCCGCCATCGTCATTTACATGTCCTGTCCAGCCACGTTCCATGTCTTCGGCAATCATATCAAGGCGAGCGGCCACACGATCAGCCGTTGCTTGCGCTTTTTCCTTTGTCGACAGAGCTTCCGGATTAAGTGCACCGGCAATTGCCGCCTGTTCGACAACGGTACGGTTATATCTGGTATTTAAACCATGAAGCATATTTCTTATCACACGCGCATCTTCTACCAATTGGTGCAAATCGGCACCGGCGCGCATCTCGCCATTGGCAAGTTCCAAGACACTGCCTTCAAGGCCCGCTTCAATCAACGATTCCTCGAAAGCGCTTTCATTCTTGATATATTGGGAAGATTTGCCACGCGTTACTTTGTAAAGCGGTGGCTGGGCGATATAGACATAGCCCCGTTCGATCAATTCCGGCATTTGACGGAAAAAGAACGTCAACAATAGCGTACGAATATGGGCACCATCGACATCGGCATCCGTCATGATAATGATTTTATGGTAACGCAATTTATCGGGATTAAATTCATCCTTGCCGATTGATGTACCAAGCGCGGTAATCAAAGTACCAATCATATCCGACGACAACATACGGTCAAAACGGGCGCGTTCAACATTCAAAATTTTGCCGCGCAAAGGCAAAATAGCCTGATTTTGGCGCGCTCTTCCGCTTTTTGCAGAGCCACCGGCTGAATCACCTTCGACGATGAAAATTTCCGATTTTTCCGGATCGCGTTCCTGACAATCGGCGAGTTTACCCGGAAGTGATGATATATCCAGAGCGCCTTTCCGGCGGGTCAATTCACGAGCCTTACGAGCGGCTTCACGAGCTGCGGCAGCTTCTACAACCTTGCCGATCAGAATTTTTGCCTCGGTGGGATGTTCTTCAAGCCAATTGGAAAGCCCTTCATTGACGAGGTTTTCAACCACCGGCCGCACTTCGGAAGAAACAAGCTTATCCTTGGTTTGTGAAGAAAATTTCGGATCCGGTACTTTTACCGACAATATTGCCGTTAAACCTTCACGACAATCATCCCCTGTCAAAGTAACTTTTTCTTTTTTGGCAATGCCGGATGTTTCTGCATAACCGTTGACCTGACGCGTCAATGCACCACGGAAACCGGCCAGATGTGTACCGCCATCGCGTTGGGGAATATTGTTAGTAAAGCACAAAACTTTTTCATGGTAGGAATCATTCCACCACATGGCCACTTCGACAGTCATGCCGTCTTTTTCGCCATTAATATAGATAGGTTCGGGAATAAGCGGCTTTTTGGACTGATCAATATATTTGACAAATTCGACAAGTCCGCCTTCATAATGCAATGTTTCTTCACGCACATCGGCGTGTCTGCGATCTGTCAAACGGATACGAACACCTGAATTCAGAAAAGCGAGCTCGCGAAGGCGCCGTTCCAATGTATCGAAATCGAATTCGACCATGGTAAATGTTTCGGTACTGGGAAGAAAAGTAACTTCGGTACCGGTTTCATCACCACATTCGCCAACAACTTTCAGCGGAGCATCCGGCTCGCCATGGGTGAAACTCATTTCATGAATTTTACCCTTGCGTTTGATGCGCAATTTCAACCAGACCGACAATGCGTTGACGACCGAAACACCAACCCCGTGAAGACCGCCGGAAACTTTATAGGAATTCTGGTCAAATTTACCGCCCGCGTGAAGCTGTGTCATAATGACTTCAGCAGCCGAGACGCCCTCTGTCGGGTGAATTTCTGTCGGAATCCCGCGCCCGTTATCGGTCACTGTGCAAGAGCCATCGGCATTCAGCGTTACTGTGATAAGGGTTGCATAGCCGGCCAATGCCTCGTCAATCGCATTATCGACAACTTCATAGACCATATGGTGCAAACCTGAACCGTCATCGGTATCACCGATATACATGCCCGGACGTTTGCGCACGGCATCAAGGCCTTTAAGTACCTTAATGGATTCGGCATCATATTCGCCTTCTTGATGCTGTGTTGTTTGATCACTCATAAGTCAGTCCATTTCTGCTTTAAAAACAAGATGTTAAACCGCCTTACGAATCAAGACGGATAAGCCTTTTATTTATACGCCATGAGCCTTGATTTACCAAGTTTTTTCAGCATTTTTCCCGTGGATAGACGGTTCAACCGGTCTCTACAGGAAGAGCTTTATAGTCTATTCGGCTTTATTTTAGAAAAGCACCAAAACTTATCAAAATCGTCTCTACAAGAGTTACTCGAATAAAGATAATTCCTTTTATATCGGCTCGTGTCTTACTGCCTTTTATCCTGACGCAAAACGATTGTTTCACGCTTGAAATTTTATGGCCATGATTGTTCTGTCTTAAAACATATAAAATCAACGTGATGACGCATGTTCTTGGATTTTATTGTTTTCCCAAAGTTTGAAAAAGCTCGTTTTCCAATGGCGTTCTTTCAAGTTCCGCAAAAGCGCCAGCACCCGTCTCCGAAGCTTCCGGAAAGAAGCCTATTATTGCTGGCAAAAACAAGATTAGGATATCATCACTGCTTCCGCCGACATCCGAAAAAAGCATTTACGCTTCGCTGCCCTGAATATCTGACGTTGGAGCTTTAAAAAATCCAAACTTTAAAACGCAATCATTCCGCTAATTTTTTTCCAAAGCGGCCGTGACGATTATTTCTACCCGATAAAGAGGAGAAGCAAGTTGTGCTTCACAGGTTGCTCTGGTCGGAGCTGCGCCTTTTTCCAACCATGCTTCCCAAACTTCGTTCATAATGTCGAAATCCACCATATCGGCAAGCCAGATTGTTGCGGATAATAAACGGGATTTATCGGTTCCTGCCTTTGCTAACAATCGATCGATTGCCGCGAGCGCCTCTATTGTTTGTTCTTTGGTGGTTTTTCCGGGGCTCCCCACCTGTCCTGAAAGAAAAACCATACCGTTATAGATGACGGCTTCGCTCATCCTCTTATTCGCATCAATCCGTTTTATAGTCATATTTTCTCCTCTCGAATATTTTTCTCACCCCGACGGCGTTCAGACAATGTTTCAAAAGCAAGTTTTGCAGCATAAAGATCAGCAAGAGCAGACCCGACCGCCTTGAACAGGGTGATATCGTCATTGCCTCGTTCCGGTGGTTCTTTTGACAAAGCAAGGTCGCTCAATGTTGCTAGAATATCGCCCTTTTTTATTGTGCCATTGCCGATCGGAATACATAAATCGCCTGCCTCTTCAAGCGCTTCGGCTGTATCAATATAAAGTTTGGCGTGACGCACCAGATCATCATCCGCTTCACGCATTTGCGGCGTGAAAGCACCGATAAGATCAACATGGGCGCCCTTCTTTACCCAATTTTTATGAATAATTGGTTCATTTGAAAGTGTGGCGGCCGAGATAATATCCGCCTCGTTGACAGCTTCTTCGGCAGTATCTGCTATGGTTACAGAAAAGCCTGCATCTTCAAGCTGTTTTCCCAATTTTTCAGCGGATTTTTTCGTCCGGTTCCAAATGCTTATTTTTTTGATAGGCCGGACGGCAGAGAACGCATCAGCCAATAATTGCGCAACCTCTCCGGCGCCGATAATAGCCAATTTCTCCGATTGTGGAGAGGATAGATAACGCGCTGCCAAAGCCGATGTTGCCGCCGTTCGTCTGGCAGTCAATGTATTTCCGTCAAATATTGCCAGTTCTTCGCCTGTATTGCCATCATAAAGGATATAAGTCGACGTAAGACCGGGTAAATTTTTCAAACGGTTGTCAGGAAAAACATTGACAATTTTCACGCCCAGAAATTGGTGTCCAGTTTCGGAGTTTGTCCAAGCCGGCATCAATAACATGATCGGCGGGTTATTTTCTTGTTTTCCTAATTTCAGATGTTGGCGCTCGGGCTTGGCACATCCCATAGAAAAACCTTTGTCCAATGCATCAATCAGTTCTTTGAATGGTAAAGCGTCTGCTGTTTCGTTTCTGTTGGCGTTCACCCTATCCATAATATTTTTTAAAACTCCCCGGTCGTTTTTTAAGCGCCTCCAACGTTTTAACTATCGGCACTGTTTTATTTATTGGCATTTCGTATATGAAAGTCTATTTCTTTTATTCACATTCAAGATCAGCCAACAATTATCCACAAACACCTTATGACCGCAGACAACACAAGCCTTCCCGTTACCGAAGCACTTCCCGAGCTCGACAAAGCTCTCGGTTCGAATGGAAAAGCTGTTCTCGTTGCCCCGCCGGGTGCTGGCAAAACCACGCTCGTGCCACTTCATCTGTTAAAACAGGATTGGTGCAAAAACAAAAAAATCATTCTGCTTGAGCCAAGGCGATTGGCAGCACGCGCTGCGGCACGACAAATGGCATCTAATCTTGGTGAAAAAGTCGGTGAAACCGTCGGCTATCTCATGCGCTTTGATAAAAAAATCTCCAAAAACACGCGCATTCTTGTGGTGACCGAGGGCGTATATTCACGCATGGTTCTGGACGATCCCGAACTATCGTCAGTAGCAGCAGTTTTGTTTGACGAATTTCATGAACGCAGTCTTGATGCCGACTTCGGTTTGGCATTGACGCTTGATATCATGGAGGGGTTGCGCCCTGATTTAAAAATTCTTGTTATGTCAGCAACACTTAATGGAGCAAGAATTGCAAAAGTCCTTCAGGGAGCACCTCTGATTGAATCAAAGGGGAGAAGCTTTCCCGTTGATATTGTCTATCAACCTCGAAAGGCGACTGACACTATCGAAGAAGCTATGGCAAAAGCCATCCGTCACTGGCTGTTTTCTCAGCCTGAAAGTATTCTGGCCTTTCTTCCCGGACAAAGAGAAATAAAAAAAACGGCGCAATTACTTGCTAATGCTGTTGATAAAAATACTATTATTGCGCCTCTTTACGGAGCAATGGACATCAAAGAACAGGATATAGCAATTAAACCTGCCGATCAGAGCCATCGTAAAGTTGTTCTTGCCACCTCCATTGCCGAAACTTCGCTCACAATTGATGGTATTGGCGTTGTTATTGATAGCGGACTTTCACGTGTACCGGTTTTTGAACCTTCAACAGGTGTTACAAAGCTTGAAACGGTGAGAGCTTCGCGCGCTTCGGTCGACCAGCGCGCCGGTCGTGCCGGAAGAACGGCGCGTGGCATTGCTGTGCGCCTCTGGCACGAAGGACAAACCTCATCCCTTCAGGATTTCCAGACCCCTGAAATATTTTCAGCCGATCTTTCCAACCTTGTGCTTGATAGTGCCGCCTTTGGAATTACCGATTTATCAAAGCTTGTCTTTCTTGACCCGCCGCCAAAACCGCAAATCATTGAAGCACGCGAGCTTTTAAGAAAACTTGATGCAATTGATGAAACCGGCCGCATCACACCAATCGGCAAGAAAATGCGTGAAACGGCTTTGCCGGTGCGACTCTCTGCCATGCTTATCAAAACAAAAACCATAGAAGAAACCCGTTTGGCGAGCGAGATTGCCGTTATATTGACAGAACGGGGACTTGGCGGAAACGACGACGATATCGGGCGCAGAATTGAAAAATTCCGCACCGATCAATCCGACAGGGCAAAAAAAGCGCGCTTGCTCGTTCAAAGCCTTACCAAACGACAATGGCCCGATAGTCAGCCTTATGGCAAAGTCGGGTTTGAAAATTCGGCCGCGCTTTCTGTCGATCAAGCTGGGAGGCTCCTACTTTTGGCCTGGCCTGACCGTGTTGCAAAAGCAAGGGGCAACAAGGGACGTTTTTTGCTTGCCAATGGAAGAGGCGTTGCCGTTGATGAATTTTCACGCTTTTTCAAGGCGGATTATCTGGTGGTTGCCGATATGATGGGAAAAGCCGAAGAGGCGCGTGTTCTTGCCGCTGCAAAAATCGATGAAGAAACAATCCGCAATATTCTGGCTGATAAAATAGAACGCCACAGAGATCTTGCTTTCGATGTGCAATCGCGTTCTTTCCGAACACGAAAAATTCAAAAACTTGGAGCAATCAATTTAAGCGAAAAACCGCTACCTCTCCCCTCAGGTGAAGAAGCCGATCATGCTGTGATCAAGGCTATACGGGGTTACGGACTTGATCTCCTCCCATGGACAAAAGAAACCACTGCATTAAGACATCGCCTTCAATGGTTACACCGTGGTTTGGGCGAACCATGGCCTGATATGTCGGAAGAAGAACTTTTAAAAAAGCTCGACGACTGGCTGTTGCCGTTTCTTCACGGAGAAGCGCGGATTGATACAATAAGCGGGAAAGTCATTTATAATGGGCTTATATCGCTTGTTCCTTATCAGCTTCAAAACGAAATAGACAAAAAAGCCCCCACCCATTTTACCGTACCGACAGGGTCTCACATTCCGATCAATTATGAAGGGGAAGCACCACTCATTTCTGTCCGCGTTCAGGAATTATTCGGGTTAAGTCAACATCCTTCTATTGCCGACGGACATATACCGCTTGTTCTCGAACTTCTTTCCCCTTCCCACCGGCCAATCCAGATTACGCGTGATCTGCCGGGCTTCTGGCGCGGTTCATGGGCGGATGTAAGAGCTGAAATGCGTGGACGTTACCCGAAACACCCATGGCCGGAAGACCCGCTTTCTGCACTCCCGACACGGCGTGCAAAACCGCGTGGCAGTTGAAATGAAGCCGAATATCGGCTTTAAACATTATGAAACACCATTGTTTCGTTTAACCGATTTTCCGAATAAAGAGACGAGCTCACTTCGCAAAGGCAAAATTGGCAAAGGCAAAATTGATGGAAAAGGAATTTTTTCGACGCACATCCACCTATTCGCGCCGCTTGCGTTCGACAACGCTTATTCGCATCCGCTGGCTTGCAATTTTCAGCCAGACGATAACAATTGCTTTTGTTTCCGTTTATCTCGGATTCAAGTTCCCGATTGTTCCGTGCGCAATATTGATCGGTGCATCCATCTGGCTCAATATTTTTCTGACATTCTTTTATTCGATCAATGACCGGCTATCTTCCAATGTCGCTACGGCCATTCTGGGGGTCGATATTTTGCAATACGCCGCTTTGCTTTATCTGACTGGCGGCCTGCAAAACCCCTTTTCGGTTTTATTGATTGCTCCGGCGGTCATATCTGCAACATCTTTGCCCGGAAAACACATTATTTTCCTCAATCTGCTCGTTATCATTCTGGCAAGTTTTCTCTCGACCTATTCGGAACCTTTACCCTGGTATTCCGGACGAACAATTGAAACGCCAAGGCTTCTTGTTGACGGTATCTGGACGGCAATTGTCTCCTCTCTCATATTTACGACGACCTATGGCTATAGGGTTGCAGAGGAAACCCGAAGTCTCGCCGATGCATTGAGCGCAACCGAACTTATTATGCAGCACGAAAAACATCTATCCGAACTGGATGGCCTTGCTGCGGCTGCGGCCCACGAACTCGGTACTCCGCTTGCAACAATCCAGCTTGTCGTCAAGGAAATGTATAACGGATTAAAGGATGATCCGGAAATCGGCGATGATTTGAGCCTTCTGTTAAGCCAGACAGAGCGGTGCCGGAATATATTGAAACGTTTGACAACACTTTCCAGCGAAGGTGAAGAACATCTTTCACATCTCACTCTTCTGGAACTTCTAGAAGAAGTTTCGGAACCGCTTCGCGAATTCGGCATCGATATTGTTATCGAAAAGGGTGAGACGATTGGCAAAGAACCGGTTTTTCCACGAAACCCCGGCATACTTTATGGCCTTGGCAATCTATTGGAAAATGCCGTCGATTTCGCACGCAGCAAAGTCATCATCCAATATAAATGGAATGAAAAATATGTAGCCCTCACCATTATTGACGATGGCCATGGTTATGACCCGTCTATTCTCGATCGTATCGGCGAACCCTATACCACAAGCCGTCATACAGATAGTCAAGGCGGAGGATTGGGGCTTGGATTGTTTATTGCCAAAACACTTCTCGAAAGATCGGGAGCAGTCTTGCGTTTCAGAAATAGTCCGAAAAAACAGTTCGGTGCAGAGGTTTATCTGGCGTGGAGTCGAAAGGGCTTAACCAAGTCCTAGATGATTTGACATTTTGTCGCAGTCAAGGCTAATGTTGACAACCAGAAGGTACATTTTCAAAACGACCGGATAAAGGACATTGCATGACTGATACTGCACATGATCAGGACGCAATCGGAGCTGACGCTTCATTGCTTCTGGTTGACGACGACAAGCCGTTTCTTCATCGTTTGGCGCGCGCTATGGAAGCACGTGGCTTCACCGTGACGACGGCCGAATCAGTGCAGGACGGGATTGCCAATGTACGCCATAGTCCACCGGCTTATGCTGTGGTCGATCTGAAATTGGGCGATGGCAATGGTCTTGATGTCATTGAAGAAATTCGCAAAATCCGCCCCGACACCCATATGATTGTATTGACCGGTTATGGTAACATTGCTTCGGCTGTCAATGCCGTGAAACTCGGGGCAATCGACTATCTCTCGAAGCCTGCCGATGCCGATGACATATTCGGAGCCCTTACCCGCCATGCCGGTGAAAAAGCTCCTGTTCCCGAAAATCCGATGTCAGCTGACCGGGTACGCTGGGAACACATTCAACGCGTCTACGAAATGTGTGACCGCAATGTTTCTGAAACGGCACGCAGGCTCAACATGCATCGGCGCACCTTGCAACGCATTCTGGCAAAGCGTGCGCCGCGCTGAAATTAAATTATCGTGACGAAAAACCCGGAATGCCGCTTGGCACTTTTGCGCCGGTGCTGCTCTGATACCGGTGCCGCTCTGATAAATGCCGTTTATTCCGACACCCAATCTTTTGCCGAAAACTTGTCACCAAGAATATCCGGAATTGCCCGAGAATCTATAGAATTGCCCAAGAATTTGAAAAATTACTATGAGGTGTAAACGGCCAGCTTTCCGATTTTCCGTGAATTCATCCGGCTTTTTCGTCATCATCGCCCTCAAGATCAAACCCTTCAAGTTCGGCCCGGGTAAGTCTTCGCGCTGCAACCCTTGAAAAGCGCAACATAACAGCTTTGCGTGTTGCCGCCGGCATACGATGTTCCGGCGCCTCCCGCATAATATAGCCGTCAAAGCCATCTGCCAGAATAAACCCGCAATCTTCAGGAAAAAGTTCCATCGGGACTTCGTTGTGACTGGCAAAATAGAGGCGGTCGCAATGGATACGGTAATCCGGCCATTTATGATCGGCTTTCAAATCGCCTATCGAGGATTTGATCTCGACAATAATCACCTCGCCTTTACGTGTGATACCGACAAGGTCGGCACGCCTTCCGTCGGCAAGTGGCAACTCGCTCAAAACGGGAATACCAAGTCGCAAAAAAAGTCTTTGAACGCCGTGGCGAACCATCAGGGCTTTTTCTGATTGGCGCCCGTCGTCCAATGGATGTTCTTTATGAAGATTGATAATCGGCATAACGAGAAAGTTTACTTGTTCCTTTTTGAATTCCTACCCGCCAGTTCCTGTTTTGCTCTTATCATCAGTTGATCAATACGAGCTTTGCGACAGCAATTTGTAAACATGTTTACCAGTAATTCTTTTGTCTGTCCTAATGCTAGAGACCCGATTTACCAATGCCTGTTTACTCATGCCAAATTATTGGTGATGAACGCCCAATTCATTCAATGTCTTTTCAATCATCGGCAACATTTTTTCGACAATGACAGCAACGCCTTTTTCATTGGGATGTTTGCCATCGTCCAACTGAAGATCCGGATGCCCTGCTACGCCGTCCAGAAAGAAAGGATAGAACGCTACATGATATTTGCCGGCAAGACGTTGATAGATCGACTCGAATTGCTGCGCTTTTTCCTTGCCATAGTTGGGAGCGCTTTTCATACCGACAAATATGACCGGCATTTTACGCTCTTTCAATCGTGACAACATGAAATCGAGATTATCTTCCGTAACTTTCGGGTCGATGCCGCGCAACATGTCATTGGCGCCAAGTTCCAGAATGACAAGCCCCGTTTGTTCGGGTACCGACCAGTCAAGGCGTTCACGCCCGCCTGTCGTTGTATCGCCGGAAACTCCCGCATTGATAACCGAAACATTATAATTTTTTGCTTGCAAGGCGGCTTCAAGGGCGGCGGTAAAAGATTTGTCGACGGGGAGTCTATAGCCGGCCATGAGACTATCGCCAAAGCCGACAATCTGGAACGGACGTGGCGGCGTCAAATCATCGTCAAGAACTGTTGTTTCACTATTCTCTCGTGCCGGTTCCTGTATTTGCCCGGATTCTTCCGCAAATAGAGGTAAACTCGCAATGCAGCCAAAAGAAAGGCCGATAAATGCGCAAATGAATGATCGCAACATTATTTCTCAATTCCTTTACGAGAAGTATAGTTATATTTTAAATCAGCTTATGGCATAAGAACAGGAGTTATTTGTGGCAAGTTCACTCGTTAAACTGAAAAATATCGATCTTACTCTGGGTGAGGGAAGCTCGCGCGTTCACGTTTTAAAGGAATTGTCACTTACGATAAATCAAGGTGAAACCGTGGGCATAGTCGGCCCCTCCGGCTCCGGCAAATCGACATTGCTTATGGTACTTGCCGGACTTGAAAAAATTGATAGCGGTGAAATAACCATTGCGGATACGCGCATCGACAAGATGAACGAGGATGAAGCAGCGATTTTTCGCGGGCAGAATATCGGCATTGTTTTCCAATCCTTCCAACTTATCCCCAACATGACGGCTTGGGAAAATGCAGCCGTTCCGCTCGAACTTGCGGGAAACAAGGAAGCTTTCGTTATTGCAAAAAAAGAACTCGAAAGCGTCGGGCTTGGTGGACGGCTTCATCATTATCCGGCAACATTATCAGGTGGCGAACAACAGCGCGTTGCAATTGCCCGCGCACTCGCCCCCAATCCCCGTATATTGGTTGCCGACGAACCGACAGGTAATCTTGATGCCGACACCGGTAAAACAATTGCAGACATCATATTCAAACGCGCAAAAGAACATGGATTGACGACCGTGCTTGTTACCCACGATCTCGGCCTTGCCGCACGCTGTCAACGCCAAATCCATGTAAAAAACGGCCGTATCGAAAATGAAAGCGTGATGCCGGCATGAAAAGATTTCAAGAACTTTTTCTGGCATGGCGTTTCTGTTTGAGAGAAATGCGTAGCGGCCTTAAAGGATTTTATATTTTCCTTTGCCTGATTGCATTGGGGGTTGCCGCCATTGGCGGGGTGGATGGCGTTTCAAAAAATATCAGCAATGAAATTAAAAATCAGGGGCAGGTTATTCTCGCCGCAGATATTCGTTTCAGCCATACACAGCGCGAAGCAAATGAAAAAGAATTGTCATTTTTCAAAGCCCAGGGAAAAGTTTCCGAAAGTATTCTTATGCGCTCAATGGCACGACGTATCGATACCAATGACGGCACATTGGTCGAAATTAAGGCTGTCGACAGCTTCTATCCGCTTTATGGAAAATTGAAAACCGCTCCTCAAGCCACAAACGACGAATTGTTCGGAAAAGATGAGAGACGTTCTGGTGGTTTTGGTGTTGCTATCCAGAAACTTTTGCTTGACCGGCTTCAACTTCACATTGGTGACAAAATTAGAATTGGCGATCAAGACTTCACAATTCGCGCACTCGTCGAGGATGAACCCGACCTCTTGTCGGAAGGCTTTCAGCTTGGGCCGCGGGTTTTTATGTCGATTGATGCTTTACGCGAAACGGGCCTTATCGTTCCCGGAAGTTTGCACAATTTTGTCTATCGAATAAAACTCGACAATCCGTCGGACAGCAGCTTAGAAAACCTTCGGAATAACCATGAAAAAGACTATTCGGAAAATGGTTGGGCTATCCGCTCCCACGTCGATGCTGCTCCTGTTTTGCAAAAAAACATTGAGCGTTTTACCAGTTTTCTTACGCTTATCGGGCTTACAGCGCTTGTTGTCGGAGGGGTTGGCATTGCCAATTCTGTGAGTTGCTATATGGACAAAAAATGCAAGGTAATAGCCATATTCAAAGCCCTTGGTGCACGTTCGCGTTTCATTGAAGAAATTTATTTTTCACAAATCGTGCTCATCGCATTGATTGGAATTATGATCGGGCTTGTTTTCGCGGCAATCATTCCCTTTGTGGCAAGTTTTGTCATTAGCCATTATTTACCGTTTTTCGGGCATGCGCATTTTTCACCATCCAGTCTCATCCTTGCAGTCATTTTTGCATTATTGACAGTTGCTGCCTTTGCTATTTTACCTTTATCCAGGGCCCGCTTTATTTCGGTAACCACGCTTCTTCGTCCTTTCGACATTTCGACAGTCAAAAAGTCGGATAAATCTGCGCAGCTCATTTCAGCAATATTGCTTCTCGTAACCGCAATTCTTGCAATCGCTACAGCCTCCGACAAAAAACTTGCTTTCATATTTATCATCGCAGTCATTATTGTCTTCCTGGTTTTAAGAGCGGTTTCCTCGACTATTATTTTTGTCGCGCGCAAATGCGCCCATGTCCATTCAACCGTTTTGCGCGTTGCTATAGCCAATATTTATCGGCCGCAATCCATTACCCCTTCGGTTGTACTGGCACTCGGGCTCGGTTTGACACTGCTTGTCACGCTTTCCACAATCGACAGCAATTTGAGATCGGAATTATCCGGTTCGGTTCCCGAAAAGGCTCCCGATTTCTTTTTTATGGATATTCTGAAAAGTGATGCAGACGATTTTTCAAACTTTTTGCATCATCAGGACCCATCGGGAAGTTTCAAGATCATGCCGACATTGCGCGCCCGTATCACAAAAATAAACGGTGAACCGGTAAAGAACAGAAAGGTAAAAGAAGAAAGTGAATGGGTGTTGCGCGGTGACCGGAATATTACCTATTCGGCGGCTATGCCGGAAAACACCGTGCTTTCGGAAGGCAAATGGTGGAAAAATGACACAAGTGATGCAATCGAGGTTTCTGTTTCCAAAAGGGAAGCAAACGGACTGTTTTTGAAACTTGATGATACCATCACTGTCAATGTATCGGGGCGGGAAATAACGGCCCGCATCACCAGTTTCCGTGATGTCGATTGGGATTCGTTCAATATGAATTTTGTGATGATTTTTTCTCCACAAGCTTTGCAAGCTGCACCACATGTTTATCTTGCAACTTTCAAAGCGGGGAAAAACCATAGCGTCGACGAAGCGGCATTGATGCGCGATATCGCGAAACGTTTCCCTTCAATTACGGTCGTACCGGTTCATCAGGTTCTTAATGACGCAAGAAAAATCGTTGATGAAATCGGTACTGCAATCCGTGCATCATCTGCGATAGCAATTCTTGCCGCAATTCTTGTTCTTGTCGGCACACTTTCGTCGACCAACAGGTCACGTATTCATGATGCAGTAGTCTTAAAAACCTTGGGCGCAACCCGCAAAATGCTCCTCAAGGCCTATCTTGCCGAATATATAATTCTCGGACTTGCGACGGCAATTTTTGCATTTGTTGCCGGAACAATAGCCGGCACGATGATTGGCCGCTATAAAATGGAGATAACCAATACCCATTTTTTCTTCAGCTCGGGTGTCATGGTCGTCCTTGCCGCGCTTATCCTCACAATCGGGTTCGGTCTCATTGGAACCTGGCATATTTTAAGTGAAAAGCCGTCCCGTTTTCTTAAAGAATTGTAATGTGTTGAAAATAATGAAAGACTTGTAATTTATCGAATTAATGCCCATAATATCGGTTAGGCATGCTGGGGTTCCGCCAGCGGCGCCCGGGATTGAAATGGGGGAAGACAGTTTTTCCAGCCATTTTCCGACACCGTCCGGAACACAAGCTAAAGGATTATTTATATGGCTGATTTTAGAAACTTTCGCCCGACATCAGTTACCGAGGCCGATGCTTCCATTGACCAGGGACTGCGCAGTTATATGCTTGGCGTCTACAACGCGATGGCAATCGGGCTCGTTATAACAGGTATTGCAGCGTTTGTTATTGCTTCACTTGCAACAACAAGCGATCCGACACCTGCTGTATTACCCAATGGTGTCCGTCTGTCATCATTCGGTGTTATGTTCTATACCTCACCGTTTGCTTATGTTGTGATGTTTGCTCCGCTTATTGCAGTTTTCTTTTTAAGCTTCAAAATCGGGTCGTTGAGCACAAGTTCGGCACGCGCATTGTTTTTTGTCTATGCAGCACTCGTCGGTTTGTCGCTTTCGTCAATCATTTTGCGTTATACACCTGCAAGCATTACGCAGACATTCTTTATCACTGCGGCTTCTTTCGGTGCCCTCTCGCTCTATGGTTACACAACAAAACGCGATCTGACAGGCATGGGGTCTTTCCTCTTCATGGGGTTAATTGGCCTTCTACTTGCCATGGTTGTCAATTTGTTCCTTGGCTCGAATGCATTGCAATTTGCAATTTCGATTATCGGTGTTCTTATTTTTGCCGGTCTTACCGCTTATGACACACAGACAATCAAAGTTATGTATTATGAAGGCGATGCTGAAGAAACACGCGGCCGCAAGGTTGTTATGGGTGCTTTGACACTCTATCTCGACTTCATCAATATGTTCGTTTTCTTGTTGCAATTCCTCGGTCAGAATCGCAACTCCTAATAATTCGACTATAAAACGTTTTTTAAACCCCGCCTTCCAAGACGGGGTTTTCTTTTGGCAAAATTCAAAGTCATTGCTATTTGCCAATCCAACAAAAATTATGATTTCCCGATAGAATAGAAAACGGTGAGAGCACCAGTTTTCCGATGCTCTTCAAAAGAAGATAAATCCAATAAAAAGCTCAAACAATTTTGAAAAGTTTTTTGTCAAACACTTTCAGAACATTGCGAAGTTCTTTGCCACGTTTCAAAATCAACCCGCTTGCTGCAATGACGCTGTAAGCGCCTTGGCGGTTTGCCAATTTCGGGTTTTTCTCGACACGATAAAGCGGTACCTCGGCAGTACGGCGAAATATGGAAAAAACCGCTCTATCATCAAGATGGTCAATCGCATAATCGCGCCATTCACCGGCAGCAACCATCTGTCCATAAACACGCAATATCGCATTCAGTTCAATTCGGTTGAAAGCAACAGGTCCTGAATGTTTTCTGGTAGTATTCTGTGAAAAAGCTTCGATTATTATTGCTTCATCGTCGCTCATATCAGCCATAGTTTTGTCTTTCACCGTTTACGGAAGATGTTGTCCCATTTTAAATGGTTACGCAATTTTTCTCGCAACAATTAAATCTTTTATCATAGTTTAATGAAAAAATAGATGGTATTAGTTTTCAACTTCAAGCGACCTAACTTGTAGTTTCAAAGCTGTCACTTCATATTATGGTTAAAGCTTTCGAGCGGGGCAACTCTGCTTTCAGAAAAAAATGATGGATATCCTTAAAAATAAAAAATTCCATTGGCCAAGCCAATTAAATCAAAAAGCGCTCCAGACCAGATTGTTACAGGCTGTCCGCAACCGTCATGGACATCGTCCGAAAGATGCCGATCGCGACACTTATGATATGGTTGTAGGATCCTACAATATTCATAAATGTGTCGGCGTTGACAATGTGTTCGATCCGGAGCGGATTGTCCGTGTCGTTGCCGAGCTCAATGCTGATATTATGGCTTTTCAAGAGGCTGACAAACGTTTCGGCGAAAGAATAGGCTTGCTTGATCCGGAACTTTTAAAGTCGGAAACCGGATTGGAACGTGTGCCGATCAATACCATGTCTCCGCGTGGACTTGGCTGGCACGGCAATGCGCTTTTCATGCGCAATGGTAAGGTAAAAGATATTGTCCAACTGAAACTGCCCGGCGTTGAACCGCGTGGTGCACTGATTGTCGAACTTGACATGCCTCTCGGGCTTATCCGTATTGTTGCTGCGCATTTCGGACTGTTGCACCATTCAAGGATTCAACAGGCAAAACTCATTTTGTCTATTCTGGAAAAACGCGAAATCATGCCGACAATTATGATTGGCGATTTAAATGAATGGCGACTTGGCAGGACATCTTCTCTTAAAAGCCTTGCTCCGTTCTTTGATTTACGGCTCGGCACATTGCCAAGCTTTCCCTCCCGTTTTCCGGTTCTGGCGCTAGACCGTGTTTTTGCTTATCCGCACGAGCTTGTTTCCAACATAGAAATCCATAATTCACCATTGGCAAGGCTTGCTTCCGACCATTTGCCTATCAAGGCGGAAATCGACCTTGAAGGGGCAACAAAACTCCTCAAAGAGCGGACAACACAGACCACGAGATAGGTTTTTCCGAGAAACCGACGGCTGGTTTAAAAGACAATCGAATTTTTCCGCTGTTTTTATCGCACTCCAGTTTTTGTCCTTTGGCCGAATGTTTTCACCTGTTGCAAAGTGTGGGGGAGACCCGCAAATTGATCGCCTCGGGCTCTTTGTTTTATATATTCGATAAAATATGCGGGCGCTCTCGTGCTAAAGATAGGGTGAGCCCAACCAGATAATTTTGTCAATCAGACGCAACAAAAAGGGACGATTGACGAGATTTTCCAATTTTACCTCGCGGGCGTCTTCTCTTTCGCGAATGATTTTTTCTGACAAATAACGTGCAAGCGACTCATCGAATATTTCCATATCGATTTCGAAATTGAGTCTTAAAGAACGAGAATCCAGATTTGACGAGCCGACATAACTCCACTGATTGTCGATAGCCATGAGTTTGGAATGATTAAAAGGGCCGTTCGCACGCCAAATACGACACCCGTCACGCAACAGCTGGTCGAACTGCGCACGCATCGCCCGATCAACGAGTTTCAAATTATTATTTCCGGGAACAACAATATCCACTTCCACGCCACGACGGGCGGCCGTGACCAATGCGCTGATCAATTCCCTATCCGGCAAAAGATAGGGTGTCATGATATGGATATGCTTTTCAGCGAGTGAAAATGCCCCGATCAACATATGCTGGTTGGTTTCGATCAAGCGATCAGGCCCCGTCGGGACCACGCGAATACAGACATTTTCATCAGAAACCTTTTGAACAGGCTGGATAGCCCAGATTTTTGTATCGAGATTTTCTTTTGTTGCAAAAGCCCAGTCATTGGCTGCAACTGAAAAAATATCGGCAACAGCAGGACCTTCTACACGAAAATGGGTATCATCTGCTGTCTTTTCGCCGCTGAATGTCTGGGAAAAACCAGCGCGTATATTCATTCCTCCGGTAAAAGCAACGCTCCCGTCAACAACAAGAATTTTTCGGTGTGTACGCAAATTGGCGTAAGGTAGTCTTAGACCGATAATGATATTTCCATTAAAAACAGCGACCGGTACTTTTTCACGTCGCAAATCGCGCACGATAGACGGTATTGAATAGCGGGCACCTACAGCATCAATAAGAACGCGCACTTCGACGCCACGACGCACCGCTGCCGACAAAGCTTTAACGAAAAGCTCTCCCATACTATCGCGATCAAAAATATAACATTCAAGGATTAGGGAATGCTTCGCGGCACCGATTGCGCTCAGCATTGCACTATAAGCTTCATCGCCATTATCAAGAACTGTCAGGTGATTTCCATAAGTCATTCGCCCGGGAGTGACATGATCGCCCAGTCTTTTCATCGGCATGGCAAGGCGTCCGAACCGGTTCAGGATATAACTATCCGAACAATCGAAATTACCGGAACGCAGGCGGCCTTTTCCCCAAGCGTGACGATGCCGTTTATAAACGACGTTATTATGCATCCGGTTGATACCGAAAATACCGTAAATGACAGCACCTAAAATGGGAGAGAGCATGATAACACCGACCCATCCGATCGCGGTGCGGACTTCCTGTTTAGTCATAGTTGCATGAATTGCGGCACCAAGCCCCAGAAAAAAAGATAATATGGCGAGGATATGCGGCCAATAATTTTCAATAAACACATGCATATGTCACGTTACTTTCATCGGTCTTTATACAGGTTGATAACCGCAAAGATGATTAACCGTCTTTATTTCTATGTTATTTCTTTTTTATATTCTATGCTAAAGGTGACGCGAAAATGGTATTGCCGGAATTAATGAGCAATGCCATAAAAAGCATTCTTCTGAAACAGTCATTTTTGAAAAGGAAATACCGTCGTGAGTTCAAATAATTGGAATCCGCTGGAAGGTGCACGAGAGCTGTCGGCGAAATGGGGCTGGTTTTTGGTTCTTGGAATCATTCTTCTACTGGTAGGTATTGTCGCAGCATTTACATTGCCCTTTGCCACAGAAGCTGTTGCAATTTATATCGGCATTATGATGCTTGTGGGCGGGATTGTGCAAGTCATTCACGCATTCAGTGTTAAAAGTTGGGGGCGTTTTTTCTACTGGTTACTGGCTGGACTACTTTATACCTTTGGCGGCATTGTCTGCCTCGTGCAACCGATTTTGGCTGCTGCTGTGTTTACTTTTCTACTTGGCTTTTTGCTTGTTGTTGCTGGCGTTATCCGTGTGGTTATCGGCTTTCAGAGCCGGGAATTGAAGGGGCACGGATGGATTATTGCTGCCGGTATTATTACGGCTGTTGCCGGTCTTATCATCACAACCGGCTGGCCGGCTAATACGCTATGGGTTTTGGGATTGTTCCTGTCAATCGATCTGATCTTTCAGGGATGGGGCTGGATCGGTTTTGCGATCGGTTTACATTCGCTCAAAAATTCGGGTCTATAAAGATCGAATAAAAAAGGGGAAGATTGCTCTTCCCCTTTTTTTACGTTTATCTCAGCTTAACCGTTCATAACAGACATTTGCTAGTCCATGTTGTACAAAACCAAGTTCGGCGGCTGCACCTTTGGACAAATCCAGAATACGTCCGGCAATGAACGGGCCGCGGTCATTAATACGCACGATAATGGATTTTCCATTGAACTTATTCGTGACACGAATTTTGCTTCCGAGCGGTAATGTTTTATGCGCTGCTGTCATTCCGAACGGATTCATCTTTTCACCTGAAGCCGTTTTCGAGTGCAATGCATACCACGATGCACCACCACATTGACTACCATGACTGATATGGCCATGATTCAAGCTCGCATGTCCTTGATTGAAAAAACAGACAACAAAAATTGCTGTCAGGAACGGAAGAAGTCTTTTTTTATCGGTTAAAAAACACATATCCTGCTAACTGGTTAGAGTTTCGGGTCATTAAACGAGAAACCTATATAACCTGCGGTTGTGTTGTTCACATGGCCGTGAAAAGGCATTTTTGCCATTATTATCAATTAGTTGACCTAATTTGGGGCAATTTGTTATACAACTATGAGTTTTTAGCAAGCGTAGATAAGAGATGAAAGAATTCAACACACCGGCGCCGTTACGGATTTTCTATCTGGTGATCGGTTGCCTGATGATTGTTCTGGGGCTTATCGGAGCTGTTCTTCCGATCATGCCGACAGTGCCATTTTTACTCGTCGCGTCTTGGTGTTTTGCGCGCTCATCCCCGCGTTTTCATAATTGGCTTCATAGCCATAAGGTTTTTGGCCCTCCGATCAAGCAGTGGGAGGAGCAAGGTGTCATATCACCTTTTATCAAATTCCTCGCGGTTGGCGGAATGGCTGTCGGCTTTTGTTCTTTTATGATCATTGCCCAACCGGTTCTTTGGTTAGCTCTGGCGACTATTCTCGTATTGGTGTTGATTTCAATTTATATTTTAACTCGTCCATCGAGATAAATCGTTCATTGCTACGAATGACTTACCCCTATTCACTCGGGATAACTGCTATACCGACTATGAAACTCTGCTTCTGCCAGATTTTATCCTCGGGGCTAATATGGCAGCATATGCGAATGATCAAAAAACATTCACATTACGAAAATTTTCACAAATCCGGTTTTTCAATAAACCTTTGCCAAAGTCATCGCTAAAAATAAAAAAGCGCGGAAAAACCCGCGCTTTTATAGAAGGAAAAAATTGGTCAAACCTTATTTAACAATAACCTTGGCACCTATTTCGGCCCGATTATAGAGATCGATTATATCCTGATTGATGAGGCGAATGCATCCCGATGAAACATTTGTGCCTATCGTCCACCATTCAGGCGTACCATGTAGTCTGAACATGCTGTCTTTGCCATCCTTATAGAGATAAAGTGCACGTGCCCCGAGCGGATTTTTCAACCCCGGCCCCATACCGCCTGCAAATTCCTTCAATTCGGGTTGACGCACCAACATACGCTGTGGCGGTACCCAGTAAGGCCATTTTGCTTTGCGACCGATTGTAGCATTTCCTGACCAGCGGAATCCGTCACGTCCGACCCCAATGCCATAACGCATCGCTTTGCCATCCGGCATTATGTAATAAAGAAACTTGGCTTCCGTATCGATGATAATTGTACCGGGTTTCTCATCCGTCGGATAAGCGACGATCTGGCGACGAAATTCCGGTTTGATCTCGTTTGCCTTGAGCGCGGGTACTACAAACCCACCATCATTCACTTGTGAATAGGCCGAAAGGGGTGATGTCGACCCCCCTGTAGTTGTACAACCGGCAAGTGTTACGCTTGCCAGCAGGCTGGCGGCAAGCAAAATAGATTTCACGCGCATAGTCCCTCTCAACTCAACAGGTTCAAGCAGCAGGCACGAATCAAATTCGTGTCACTCAATTAAATCTTCGATTATTAACAGAATGTGAACCATATACAGTTTGCGCTATTTTGGTAGACAAAACTTTTTGACATAGAATTTTTTGCCCACTTTTTTATTTTCACTTACATTAACAAAAAATTCTCGGCTTATAGCTCTACCAAACAAATATTTTTATTTTAAAAATATATTCTTAAAATTCATTCAAATAAAATATATCAAAAACAATTCATTATTATGTTAAATAAATAATTATAATTCCGCTTTTATATTGATTATGATGGTTATTTTATATTCAATATCCAAAAAGACATATTTTTAATTGTAAAAATAAAAGATAATTCGATATCGGTCGCTTAATTGTGAATTCAAAATAACAATTTTACTGGATCAGAATACTCTTTCTCCGTAGCATTTATTGGAGATCGCGTATTAACCCTATCGATTGTGAGAGTCGGAGTCTTATGGATTGCCGGAACTGTCAATTGGAAAACGGCAATCGCGCGAAATCTTTTTGAATGCGAAATGATAACCGGAAGACCTGATCAATGCCCGAAAAGCGGCGACGAACAGAATTATATCGGAAAAGAAAAAGGCCGCGCGGGAGGAGATGCGCAGCCTTTGATTCCGAATGCAGCTATGGGAGGAGGAGGTGCTGCATTCAACTTGCTGGATTTGGGAGGAGGAGTAATCCAGCGAGAGGTAAATTATTTCAATGCCACCCGAACAACAATAGACAATATTGCATAGCTGTTATGCATATAGAAAAACTATTGTTTTCAAGTGGTTATCATTAATGAAATGGAACAACGCCCCAGAAACAACCGCGAAATGTCTTCAAAGCCCAAGGGATGAGATAGCGTTTTTTAAACCGTTTTAATTCGCGCTTCATTTTTTCCGGCATTGTTCTTCGCGAATGTTTAGGGCCTTTTATTGTCTTTCTTTCATACAAAATGGTACTGGAAAGGCCGATTTGAACAACAATAGCCGGAAACATTTGTTCAATGTTAAGGGTGCTGAATATACCGCATTCCGGATTATACATGATTTCATCGACGGGTGCCGTGATCTGTTTATTCTCGTCATAAAGTCGTTTGGCGCAACTTTTGGAAATGATATACCCACCAGAACAATAATGTTTGGTGAGTAACGGCGCCAACTTATATCCATCAAGCAATTCTTTATTGAATTTTCCCAATACGCATGCGATTTCAGCTGTATCGAGTTTAACGATATCGCAACCTTCCGGAATCCAATCAAATTTCGTCAAAAACAGATGTGCATGTGGAGACAGTTTCACATCATCCTCGAACACTGCTCCATAAGGGTCATCACCTTCCGCAATTAACCGCCAGCATTCACGATGACTGAGAAAGCAGGCCACCTCTGCTTTGGTCAATGGTTTGGGCCAGATAGACGTTTGTGTTAACCGGTCATAGTCTTCTTGCGACAAATTGTGCCCATCAACAGCCTTAACACGTGTAAAATCGAGACCTTCTTTGGTAAAGACGCTTTTTATATGTGTTAAGCGCTCCTCTGAACGGTCAAGATTAATCACATATCGTTTCATAGAGTTTAAAGCTCCGGTGACAAGATTCACCTTTGCTTCTATCATTAAATGTCAAGGATACTCAAGCAGTAGGTGCCTTTTTACGTATGTTAAATGATACTACAAAAAATACAACTATAAAGAGTAACGTCATAATCAATACAATTGTTGATGCCGCATCCGAACCGATAAAAGCACTTGAATAAACGCCAAGAAAACTGCTTGTCACGGCAATCAGTATCGCAATCAACAACATATATGAAAACCGTTTGGTCAAAAGATAGGCAATCGCCCCCGGAGCAATCAACAGCGAGATTGCCAGAATAATTCCGACAGCTTTGAGCGCGGCAACGATCGTAAGGGAAATCATCGTGAGCAAAGCATAATGAAGAAAGCCAACATTAAGGCCAACCGCTTTTGACTGGACCGGATCGAAGCAAAATAGCAAAAAATCGCGCCATTTGGCTCCAAGCACTGCTGTGACCAAAAAGGAGATTATCAATGTTTGCAAAATGTCTAACCAATTGACACCCAACAAATGGCCGAACAGAATATGATTCAAATGAAGTTCGCTTTCTATACTGGTCGCCAAGACGAGCCCCAAACCGAACATTGAGGAAAACACTACCCCCATCACTGTGTCTTGCTTGATACGGCTGTTGGCTCCTAAAAAACCGGTGAGAACAGCGCAAACCATGCCTGCAAGAAATGCACCGAAGGCCATCATTGCCATAGTAACATCGGACCGGTCGACAGCCTCGATTGCGACAAAGGGCAAAAGTCCCAGAACAAACATTGCGGCAGGTGTCATCATGTAACCGACAACAACGCCGGGGAAAACGGCATGTGAAATGGCGTCTCCCAATAGCGACCAGCCTTTCAGAATCAAAAAACTCGAGAGCATCGCCATGGGGATGGCAACAATCATAGTGATCAGCATTCCCCTGATCATAAAAGGAAATTGGAAGGGAAATAAAAGTGCGTCAATCATTGTTGAACTTTCCTTGCGCGCAGGCGCGCAGCGATAAAACCGTGTTTGGGTGCGAAAATGAAAGCGAGTGCGAAGAGCGCCGCCTGCAACAATACAATGACACCACCGGTCTGCGCATGGATAAGATAACTTGCATATACGCCGATGAAACTTGTGAGAATTCCGATGATAACCGAAAGAACAATCAAACGCTCGAAACGGTCGGTTATCAGATAAGCAGTTGCCCCGGGCGTGACCACAAGACTAATGACCAGAAAAGCTCCAACCGTTTGCATGGCGGCAACTGTTGAAGCTGCGAGCAATGCAAAAAACAAAATTTTCAGCCCCTTGGTATTTATACCGATTGAACGGGCATGATTTTCGTCAAAGAAAGTCACCATCATATCTTTCCATTTGATAGAAAGAATAATGAGGGAAATGACGCCGATCATTGCAAGCTGAAAAATATCTGTCGGGCTCACCGCCAGAATATTGCCGAGTACGATTGTATCAATGCTCACCGCCATCGGCTTTAACGATTTCATGAACAATCCGAGTGCGAAAAAGGACGAAAAAATAAGACCTATAATCGTGTCTTCTTTCAATTTTGTTCGCTCGTTGAAGAACAGCATGGCAGCGGCAGCAAGCCCACCTGAAAAAAACGCACCCAGAGAAAATGGCAAGCCCAACATATAGGCTCCGGCAACACCGGGAACGATCGAATGGGAAAGTGCATCACCGATCAGCGACCAGCCTTTGAGCATCAAAAAAGCGGAAAGAAATGCGCAAACACATCCAACCAATGCGGAAACCCACATCGCGTTTATCATAAAATCATAAGAAAAAGGTTCCAGAAGCTGGTCTATCATTGTAGCAACGTCTTTTGCTGATCAGGAGAAAGCACAAGCGGGTCTTCATCATCGCTGACGACATCAACTCCGGTTAATGTTTGTTGAGGGCTAACCACCTGATGTCTTAATGCACCACCAAAGGTTTTTGTGAGGTTTTCTTCGGTAAAAATTTCCGACGTCGGACCATACCCCAAAACCGTGCCTTTTATCAAAACCGTGCGGTCACAAAATTCGGGCACCGAACCGAGATTATGCGTGGAAACCAGCATAACAGCACCGCTTTTGCGCATTTCTTTCAGCAATGCGATGATTTGATCTTCGGTTTTGACATCAACTCCGGTAAAAGGTTCGTCAAGTAAAATGACCTTTGCTTCCTGCGCTATAGCGCGGGCAAGAAAAACGCGTTTCTTTTGCCCGCCGGACAATTCACCAATCTGGCGTTTGCGAAAGGGCAGCATATTTACCCGCTGCAAAGCGTCTGTCACAGCGGCATAATCGACATCTTTGGGCTGGCGCAAAAAATTCATGTGACCGTAACGGCCCATCATAACGACATCTTCAACCAGCACCGGAAAATTCCAATCGACATCTTCCGCTTGAGGAACATAAGCAACGAGATTTTTCTTCAGTGCATTACGCACCGGCATATCGAAAATAGTGATGTTGCCGCGCGATAAACGGACAAATCCCATGATGGCTTTGAAAAGCGTCGACTTGCCGGAACCGTTGATACCAACCAATGCCGTAATAGAACCGGTCGGCGTTTCAAAACTTGAATCGCGAAGCGCCGTATGGCCATTACGGTAGGTCACCGTAATATGTGATGCCGAAATTCCCACTATGTTCATCTGGGTGTTCATTTGGCTAGTCCTTTGGCAATGGTGGAACTCGTGACTTTCAGAAGATCAATGTAAGTGGGGACAATGCCGTCAGCTTCGGACAGCGAGTCGACATAGAGCACACCACCATATTTGGCACCGGTTTCACGAGCAACCTGTTTTGCAGGAGCATCCGAAATTGTGCTTTCCGAGAAAACAACCGGAATATTGTGTTTCTTCACAGCGTCAATGACATGTTTGACCTGTTGGGGTGTGCCCTGCTGATCGGCATTGATCGGCCATAGATAAAGTTCTTTCAAATTGAAATCACGGGCAAGATAGCTGAAAGCACCTTCACTTGTAACCAACCAGCGCCGCTCTTCCGGCAGGCTTGAAAGTTCTTCCTTGATCGGATCAATCGTTGCTCTGATCTTGGCTTTGTAAATTTCTGCATTTTGCTTGTAGGTTTCGGCATTTTCCGGATCATATTTGACAAATGCATCACGGATATTGTCAACATAGATCAAAGCGGACGTAGGCGACATCCATGCATGAGGATTGGGTTTGCCATTATATGGCCCCTCATTGATGCTCATAGGCTCAACACCGGTTGAAACGACAACACCCGGCACATCGTGAATATTGTCAAAAAATTTCTCGAACCATAATTCCAGATTCAATCCGTTCCACAAAATAAGATTGGCACCTTGTGCCCGCATCAAGTCTTGCGGTGTCGGTTGATATTCATGAATTTCCGCCCCCGGTTTGGTTATGGACTGAACCTCGGCTGCATCTCCTGCAACATTTTGTGCCATATCGGCAATAACAGTAAATGTTGTCACAGCTTTGAATTTCTGGGCTGCATAACTACTCGCTGTCGAAAAAGCGCTGATAGACATCGCTATGAGCGCAAACATGATTGTTTTGAGACCAACCTGTTGCAAAAAAGCAGGTTTCATTTTCAAAATTCCTCTCGCTGATTTTTCTTATTGCAAATCATTTGCAATTTCTTTATTGCGTATCAGACCATTGTCGTAATTGCAACTGCAAATCATTAGCAATAATTCAAAATGATTTGGCCGGCATTTTGGCCAATCATTGCACTTTCAGGGGAGAATTTATGATGGGTGAGGTACAGCACATTCAATCCGACGCCGGACAAATGAAGAATGGAAAACAATTGTCGGCTTTACTGGGAAAATATGGGCTTCGTGTAACGCATCAAAGATTAATTGTGGCAACACATATCTTCGGGAGAAATAACCGCTTGATAGATGCAAGCAAACTTTATGAAGACATTGCTTTCTCGGGTGAAGATATTTCTCTTGCAACAATATATAATACCCTGCACCACTTCACAAAAGCAGGGCTGGTTCGACCCGTTGCATCTTCGGGACAAAAATCGTTCTTTATCGTCAATTGTCGTAACAGCAGTTTTTTCTACTACCAAAACGGAGAGGTGATTGCGCTTTACGGACATGAGCCGGTCGTCCAGAAACTTCCGCTTCCACCTGAAGGCTTTGAAATAAGCCATATTGACGTTGCTATTCATCTTGTCAAAAAAACCGGCTTCCCGAATGTTTCAGGAAAACCGGTTACTAACTTAGACGCCGTTTACGCCCGATAATCAATCATCGACTTTTTGGCGGGTTATATTCCCCTGACGATCAATATAAAGCTTGAGACGCTGGTTGTTTTTGTCGGTAACTTCGGCTTTCCAGCCTTCGTGCTTTTCATCTAGCTCATGAATTTTAAAACCGCTTTGCTCCAGTTTTGTGGTTAAAGCCGTCCAGCTGATACGCGCATTTTCTGCTGCAAAAGACGAGCTTGAAAAACCGGCAAGACCAATAGTCGCAGTGGCAGCAGCAAGTGCAATCATGCGAATTTTATTCATTGTCATATCTTAATCCTCCATTCGTATTGTTCACCCGTTGTACCACCAGAGATTGCATAAAACTTTTGGTACCCGTTTATTGCATATGGTTTTTATTCCAGCCGATGCAAGGGGAAAGCCTCACCACAACCCCACTACCAATAGTCCCGCTCACTGATTAAAAATCGCGAAAAGAATTGTTAACCGATCAGAACTTTTGCATTCGAGCCATGCTGACTGGAACAATTTTCGCGTGGCTATAAAAATCCTTGAATAATCTTATCCGCGTTTAAAAAAAGAAAATTCTTGATCCCGTCCGGCATACCACCGCCCGAATTCTGAAAACCGGACCGAACAATCAAGGCTTTTATTAATGATATGTATGAAAAAGCATTTTCATATATGTAATGGTTTTTTACGTGATAATGCTTGGCGGGACTGCAAACAAAATTTGTATTTTAATTCGGGCTATTACTTTAAAAAGCGGGTTTGATTGTTTTTGCAAAAGATTGAAGCTTTGTCTCAGAGATCGTACGAAAAACCCGAAAGAATCAAAATTAGCAAATTAAAAAGCGCGATGAACAGAACATAAAACAAACATTCCTTGTGCTCTTTTTATGTCCTGCATACGATGCCTTACAAAGCAAGTCTTTTGATACCCGCTTTTTTAACGATCTTATTTTGTCCCGAACATACGGTCGCCCGCATCGCCCAAACCGGGAAGAATATAGGAAGCAGGGTTAAGCGCGCGATCAACCGATGCGGTAAAAATATCGACATCGGGATGGGCCTTTTGCAACTGTTTGATTCCCTGTTCAACACTTAATATGCACACAAATCGTATTTCTCTAGCGCCATGTTTTTTCAATTGTTCAATGGCTTTGACAGCGGAATTTCCGGTTGCAAGCATTGGGTCGACCACAATAACCAGACGCTCCGAAATATCTTCGGGGGCTTTGAAATAATATTCAACCGCTTCAAGTGTGTTATGGTCACGGTAAAGGCCGATATGACAAACGCGTGCAGACGGCAAAAGATCAAGCATGCCGAAAAGCAGTCCCTCGCCCGCTCTCAAAATCGAGGCTAGAACGAGTTTCTTGCCCTTGAGCATTGGCGCTTCCATTTCTTCCATCGGTGTTTCGATGTGAACGGTTTCAAGCTCCAGATCACGCGTGACTTCATAGCCGAGCAAGAATGCTGTTTCCCGCACAAGCTGGCGAAATTCGGCAGTCGATGTTTCTTTGCGGCGCATCATTGTCAATTTGTGTTGGACAAGAGGGTGGGAAACAATTGTTAAACCCATGGGCTTTTCTCCTCATTTCAGCATTCTATATGTCGTATAAAACCATTAGAGTGGAATGAAAAGGGCGAAGCGCCCGCAGCTCTACT
Organism: Bartonella sp. M0283; assembly: GCF_016100455.1. Taxonomy (NCBI): domain Bacteria; kingdom Pseudomonadati; phylum Pseudomonadota; class Alphaproteobacteria; order Hyphomicrobiales; family Bartonellaceae; genus Bartonella; species Bartonella sp. M0283. The sequence continues at coordinate 2,015,101 of NZ_JACFSK010000001.1, forward strand.
TTTTCATCAGAGCCCATTCCCTAAACGGACAAGTTAGGTTAGAAAAAAGACGGGATAAATTTGAAAGGTCACAAATATGACTGCTGAGACAGAGCGCGTCGGCGCAAAAGGCGGGATGGAAGAAACATTCGGTTTCAAGAAAGTCGACGAATCGGAAAAACAGTCGATGGTCAACGGAGTTTTCCATTCTGTGGCCAAAAAATACGACATCATGAATGACGTCATGTCGGTTGGCATGCACCGTTTGTGGAAAGATGCGTTTGTTGCATGGCTTCACCCCTCGCATCTTAATGGTTATAAAGTACTTGATGTGGCTGGTGGTACGGGTGACATTGCTTTCCGTATCGTTGAAACTTCCGGTCGCCACGCCCATGCAACGGTTCTTGACATCAACAGTTCCATGCTGGAAGTCGGGCGCGAAAGAGCAAAGAAAAACGGCCTTCTCCCTTATCTCGATTTTGTCGAGGCGAATGCCGAAAAACTTCCCTTTGAAGACAATACATTCGATGCTTATACGATTGCATTCGGCATTCGCAATGTTCCCCACATTGCCAAAGCCTTGTCGGAAGCCTATCGCGTTTTAAAGCCGGGTGGGCGGTTTATGTGTCTGGAATTTTCGGAAGTACAAATGCCGATTCTTGATAAACTCTATGACATCTGGTCATTTCAAGGCATACCGCGCGTTGGCCAAATGATTGCCGGTGACAAAGAATCCTACCGTTACCTTATTGAATCAATCCGCAAATTTCCCAAGCAGGAAGATTTTGCCGCAATGATACGGGAAGCCGGTTTTTCTCATGTAAGCTACCGTAATCTGACCGGTGGCATTGCCGCGATGCACTCTGGCTGGAAGATCTGAATGTCGAAACTTGCCGCATCCTTCCGTCTTTTACGTGTCGGCTTTATTCTGGCACGAGAGGGTGTGCTGAGCGCACTTCCAAGTGATGGCTTGCCTGCTTCTATGGCGTTTTTCCATCGTTTCGCTGGCTGGTTTGCCAGAAAAAGAAGCAAAAGCACCAACCGCTCCGAAAATATGTCACGGGCAATCAACAAGCTTGGCCCGTCCTATATCAAGCTCGGTCAGTTTCTTGCAACACGCCCTGATATCGTCGGCTCGGAAGTAGCAAAAGATCTATCGCGACTACAAGATCATGTCGATACGTTCCCTCATGAACAGGCTGTTGCCCAAATTGAAGGATCGCTCGGCCGCAAAATAGATGATCTTTTTGTCGAATTCGGTCCGGCAATTGCAGCCGCCTCGATGGCGCAAGTTCACCCAGCAACAGTGAGGAACCCCGACGGGAGTCTGCGTAAAGTAGCCGTCAAGGTTATCCGCCCCGGCGTAAGGCGGCGTTTTGCCAAAGATCTTGAGGGATTTTATCTTGCAGCCGAAATGCAGGAACGCTATGTGCCTGCTTCCCGACGGCTAAAGCCGGTAAGCGTTGTTGACACATTGGCACAAACCACAAAAATCGAGATGGATTTGCGCCTTGAAGCGGCGGCACTTTCCGAAATTGCCGAGAACACACAAAATGACAAAGGTTTTCGTGTTCCCGCAGTCGATTGGGAGCGGACGGGACGTGATGTTCTGACCATGGAATGGATTGACGGCATCAAAATGTCGGATATCGAAGGGCTTAAAGCCGCAGGTTTCGACCTTGATGCACTTGCTGTCACGCTCATGCAATCCTTCCTGAAACATACATTGCGTGACGGTTTTTTCCACGCAGATATGCATCCGGGAAATCTCTTTGTTGATAAAGACGGCTGTATTGTCGCGGTTGATTTGGGCATTACCGGAAGACTCGGCAAACAGGAAAAACGTTTTCTTGCCGAAATTTTATATGGCTTTATTACACGCGATTATCGGCGTGTTGCCAATGTGCACTTTGAAGCCGGCTATGTTCCTCCCCACCAAAATATGGAAAGCTTTGCACAGGCCAACCGTGCCATAGGCGAACCGATCCACGGTCAATCGGCCGAAACAATTTCCATGGCAAAACTGCTGACCCTGCTTTTTGAAGTGACCGAACTTTTCGACATGCAAACACGGCCGGAGCTATTGCTGTTACAAAAAACCATGGTGGTTGTGGAAGGTGTTTCCCGTTCGCTTAATCCGCATTTCAATATGTGGAAAGCTGCCGAACCGGTTGTAAAAGAGTGGATCACAAAAAATTTGGGTCCTATCGGCATGGCAAAAGACCTGACTGAAGGAGCCCAATCACTTCTTACTTTTGCCCGCAGAACGCCAGAACTTGTCAGAAGCGTCGAACGCATCCAGAAAGGCGCTGATAAAATGGCACAGGAAGGCCTTCATCTCGATGATGATACATTGAAGAGATTCGCCCTGATGCAGGGAAAACAAAATCGATTCGGCCGCTATGCTATAATTCTAATCGCTGTTTGCATGGTGATCATCACTTATAAACTCGTTGTTTAAAGAAAATTCGGAAAGATAACGAACATCTTCATTTTTTGTAAAAACTTTGGCGGCGTGTCATTTCACGCTGCTCAACACATCATCAAAACCCATAACCGAAATACTACGTTTCTTAATCGATAAACCGTCCTCATCAGGTTTAATTGCACCTTAAATCGTTCAATTGCGCGATATTTTTGTGATGCCTTATGATAACCGCGCGAGCAATATTCTTTTATGAAGTTGAACTGCCGGATTCTTCAAAAACTGTTATTTAACGCCGAGTTCAACACCTTTTTTGGCTCTAGGCGTTCCCATATGGTCTTTGAGCCAGCATTGCTTTTTCCTAGGGATATATGAAAAAGCTATACACCGCTGATCTCCAATACATCCTATAAAACAGGAAAAATAATCCGTATTTTCGATATAGGTATAATCGCCACCCGTGATATCCATATTACTCAAAGCCATAAAATCGGTTATTTTAACACTATCCCTTTTGCTTGAGATAAAGGCTGCAGCAGCGTCTTTATTGCGAATAAGGGCAACAACATCATATTTCAACATACAGGCATGGAGACGTTTGTGGTAGGTCAGTGCCTGACAACGCTCCTCATATTCGCACATTTGCAAGCAATTATCGAAACTCACATGTTTTGCAGTCCGGTAATCAAACCCGATCGCATCGTAATTATTTTGATTAATGAACGTTACGGTAGGCTGATTAACGGGCGGTACGTTACCATTGTCCTGAACGCCGGTAGGCGGATTAACGGGAGATACATCAACATTGCCCTGCACGCCGGTAGGCGGATTGGATTGAGGCAATGGTTGGTTTAAAGTCTGATTGGACTCGTTGGTCGGCGTCGCGGCGTAACACAAAATTTTATAAACAGAAGGCGTTGCTTTTTCGGTAATATCCGCAGTTGAAGGAACAGGTGCACCCTTATCATCATCGGCATAAGAGACTGTTAAACCTTGCGCTTCCATGAATATCGCCGCAACACCTGCTCTCACCGCGAAGTTGACGTTTTGTGCAATAAATCCGTTTTGATCGGCGAAGTTTTTCGATAACCCCGCCGTGGTTATACCGATAACGTGACCATGTCTGTCAATAACTGGTCCACCTGAATTACCAGGCTGAATAGGTGTTGATATTTGTAAATAACGCGCATCATTTTCGACACCTGAAAGGGCATTGACATTGCCGGTCGTCATTTTGATCGAATCCGATAAGAGACCGTCCAATGGAAAACCGAGTGCAATAATATCTTCGCCTAAGCGGATGATATCACGTCTTAAAAACAGTGCCTGCGTTTTTACCCCCGCCGGTGCCTTTATCAAGGCAAGATCATCGTGAGAATCAAAGCGGATATCTTCTGCTTGTCCCGTATTGCCGATTTCCACGCGTTGACACCCTTTAACAACATGTGCATTGGTCAATATCCAGCCATCATCAGTAACGGCAAAACCGCTCCCGCTAGAAGACGGTGTTTCAGCCCATGTTGCTTCATTCAACGTGATCAATACCAATAAAAATGAAAGCAACCATGGAACAAAACAACGCATATATTTTCCCCATATGGATGAATTCTTCAACTACACCATTATAAGAAATAAGATCAGAGCGAATTTTATATATCAGATAAAAGACTTCACTCATAAAATTTTGAAAAGCAATTTAATATTATAATTAACGACACATAATAAATTTAAAAACAGTGACGCATGAAAAACGGATGAGGAATAAAATAAATCCGGCTGATGCACTTGCCGTGATTGTTTGAAAAGGATAAACCGGATAAAATTTTGATTGCGTTGATTGCATATTTTGATTGCTTGGGAGGTTTTCTATGGCCAGTATTACAATTCGCAATTTACCGGATGAAGCAAAGGAAAAACTTCGTCTCAACGCTGCAAAAAACAAACGTTCCATGGAAGAAGAAGCGCGGCTTCTGTTGATGTCCGGCAACAATGGCGAAATATTTCCGGAAAAAGCCAGCACCAAAGAAGTGCAATCATTGAAATCAAAATCAATACTTTTGATTATAACCGGCGGAGTTGCGGCTTATAAAGCGCTTGATCTCATTCGCCGATTACAAGAACGGGGAGCAAATGTTACTGTTGTGATGACAAAAGCGGCGACAGAATTTGTAACGCCTCTTGCAGCAGGTAGCCTTTCAGGCGGCCATGTTTTTACCGATCTTTTTCAACACCATGATGAACATGATATTGGCCATATCAGGCTCGCCCGATCAGCCGATCTGATTGTTGTAGCCCCTGCAACTGCCGACAGGATTGCAAAAATGTCAAATGGCATTGCCGATGATCTTGCGGGAGCTATTCTTCTTGCCGCCAATTCACCGGTTCTTATTGCGCCCGCGATGAATCCGGCAATGTGGAAACATCCGGCAACACAACGCAATGTTGACCGGTTGCTTGCAGACGGAATCAAAATGATCGGGCCAGAGAGCGGCGAAATGGCTGAACGGGGTGAAGCCGGTCGTGGCCGTATGAGTGAACCGCTCAAAATTGTTGCGGCTGTCGAATCCATGCTTGATTGTGGAGAAAAACCGCTCTCTGGCAAACATATCATTGTTACGTCTGGCCCGACCCATGAGCCGATAGATCCGGTGCGCTACCTTGCCAACCGCTCTTCAGGCAAACAGGGGCATGCAATAGCCGCCGCACTTCACCATTTTGGCGCCCGTGTTACTCTCGTTTCAGGCCCCGTCAGTATTCCCGACCCGCATGGTGTTGAAACAATCCATGTCGAAACGGCAATAGAAATGCTTGAAGCGGTAAAACGAGCCTTGCCTGCCGATGGAGCTATATTTGTTGCGGCTGTCGCTGATTGGCGAAGCGCCGAAAGTGCCACGCAAAAAATCAAAAAACAATCAGGCCAATCTGCCCCGACATTGGAAATGGTCGAAAATCCCGATATTCTTGCCACAATCGGCCATGCCCCGAACCGGCCGAAACTTGTTATCGGCTTTGCCGCCGAAACCAATGATCTTGTTAAAAATGCCCGCAAGAAACTTGATAAAAAGGGCGCTGATTTCATATTGGCTAATAACGTTGCCATTGCCAAAGATGGTACCAGTATTATGGGTGGAGATTATAACCGAATTTCATGTGTGAGCCGGGACAATGTCGAAACATGGCCGAATATGAGCAAAGATGAGGTTGCGCAACACATTGCCAAAAAAGTTACAACATTTTTTGGTAAATAAACAACTCTTTTAAAATTTTCTTGCCGATAAATTTATATTTGAAATTCGTATAACGCCTTATTCCATTTATTATATCATTAAGCCCTTAAGAGTATTAGGATGTTTTAAAATTGACTATTTCATAGACTATTGGATTAAGGACATTGAGATTGATGAATATAAAATTATTGAGCTTAAGCATTATATTGGCGGGATTAGGTGCAATTCCAAACACTTATGCCAACTCCCCGTGCGGCGTGCCAGAGTTGACACAATGTCCTACACCGATTGATGAAACATTACCCGATGTCAAAGACATGTTAAAATGGAATTCCAAAGATCGGATTATCGGCTTTCGCAATAGCTACCGCTCTTATCCGGCAGATGTTTTCAAACATGGGACGGCGCGTCCTCTCACGCGCCAGATACACGATATGTCGAGCGTTACCTATACGGTTGACGGTCATGCTTACAATTTGCAGGAATATGTAGAGCGCAACAAGGTCGTTGCGCTGATGGTGATAAAAAATGGTGTTGTAGTGCTGGAGTTTTACTCTCACGGCAATACGCCCCAAACTCTATGGACTTCGCGTTCGGTTGGTAAATCCGTCGTCTCCACTCTTGTTGGCGTAGCAATCAAAGAAGGAAAAATCAAATCCCTTGATGATAAAATTATCCGCTACAACCCCGATGTCAAAGGCACGGTGTGGGCTAATGTGACCTTGAGGGAACTGTTGCAACATACGTCGGGTGTCGAGTGGAATGAAAATTATGAAGATGATAATTCCGACTTCTCCAAACTCACCCAATGTGAAGCATTAGAAGAATCCTATTCTTGTGTCCATGACCTTGTGATCAACAAAAAACGCGCGAAACACGCAGAACCGGGAAAAGTTTGGGCATATTCATCAGGTGGTGCATGGCTTCTTGGAGATACGCTGGAAAAAGCTGTAAAAATGCCTATCTCGAAATATTTGGAGGAGAAAATCTGGAAACCATACGGCATGGTGAGTGACGGCGTATGGCAAAGCTATGTAAAAGGTAAGCACGATACCGGCGCCCATGGTTTTAATGCGACGCTGGAAGATTGGGGAAAATTCGGCCAATTTGTTCTTTATAACGGTTTTATTCCTGATGGCAAAACCATCCTGCCCGACCATTGGGTTGTTGATGCCCGCACATGGAGCAAAGCCAAAAATTCGGTCAATGAAAGGCATCCGGACGGAAGTTATGGCTTTGCATGGTGGAACAATGCCGTGCCGGATTCTGCTAACAATGTTTCGCCCAAACTTGGTCTGAGCAATTCCGAAACAATGTGGGGTATGGGAATTTACGGGCAAATGCTGGTTGTCAACCAGCAGGAGAATATGGTGATTGTCCAATGGTCATCCTGGGATAAAGCCACACCATCCCCTCTTGCAGAACCCCTTGAAACATCCCTCATGTTCAACGCAATTACCAACCGGCTTAATGAATAGACGTTTACGAAAGCCAATGGCAACAAGGCAACATATGCTCCATGTTAAGCCGGATGTTTGAGGGCGAACCGGAACCTATGTTGCCAAGCCCTATTGGCGATTTATAGATTTGAAACTATCCCGTTCGATTACAAAAAAAGCCGATCAAACATAGTTTTTTGCCGGAATGAACATTTGCTGAAAATAATTCGAGGCGGGCAAAAGCTCTAATTGATTGCGCTTTATGCCCGCTCCCGATCACCTGACAGCGTGCCGGTGAATAAAAGTCAACACGCTTGTTATCCAGATATTTGTTAGACAGCCTGAATAAGACCCGCTTGTGTTGCGACGTCTCTTAACGAAAATTGTGCGCGGGGGCCGGTTTGCTGGATAATGGCACTGGCACAAAGTGCGCCAAGCCGTGCGCTATCTACAAACGACATATCATTGGTATAGCCGTAGAGAAAACCGGCAGCGTAAACATCGCCGGCGCCTGTCTGGTCGACAACCCGTTCAACCGGATAGATACCGGCCGTGAACGTTTCTTGCCGCGATGTAATAATGGAGCCTTTCGCATTGCGTGTGACGCAGGCAAAGCCGCGAACGTCGTTACGAATAGCGGTAATTGCCATATCGAATGACGATGTCTCATAAAGTGAAAGCAGTTCCGATTCGTTCGAAAACACAATATCGACCGTGCCTGTGCGGATGAGTTCGAGAAATTCGCCCCGATAACGATCTACACAGAAGGAATCAGAAAGAGTAATTGCCATCTGGTTTCCATTTTCATGGGCTATTTTTGCAGCCAATCGCATAGCCTGTTTTGCGCGTGGCGGGTCCCACAAATAACCCTCGAAATAAACAACTTTGGAATTGGCAACTTTCGTTGCTTCGACATCTTCCGGTCCGAATTCGACACAAGCTCCAAGATAGGTATTCATGGAACGTTCACCGTCGGGTGTATTGAAAATCATGCAACGAGCAGTCGGCGCACGACCTTCGAGAGGCCGCGTATCATAAACAACACCTTGTCCACGAAGATCATGGGCAAAAACCTGCCCCAAATGATCGGCTGCCACTTTCCCCATAAAAGCAGCTTTACCGCCAAGATTGGCAAGTGCGGCGGCTGTATTGCTTGCACTGCCGCCCGATGTTTCGACTGCCTGCCCCATACGTGAATAGAGAAGTTCGGCACGTTTCGCATCAATCAAATTCATTGCCCCTTTGATGATACCGTTATTGACCAGAAAATCTTCATCGGTACGGGCAATCACGTCGACAATTGCATTGCCGATTGCCAAAACATCATAATGTGCCATCTCGCTCTCTCCGTATTTTATTCTCCCCTCGCTCATTACTCGTTCAGAACACAAAAAACCAGTGCGCTAAAGCCCCTCTTGTTTCTTTTTGTCTGCTTTCTATCTATATCCCCATGATTTTTGACGCAGCCTATCGCGCTTTCTCGCGCCTTTTCACCCCGCCCTTCCGCTCAATGCTATGGAAAGCGTTGAGCGCAACATTGCTTTTATTGGCAATTTTATGGTTCAGCTTGCGCGAATTATTCCTTTATTACGTTTGGCCATATTTACAACAATATATGCCTGATTTTCCCGATTGGGCGGGCTGGCTCGGATTTGTTGCCGTGATCGTCTTTTCGGTGGGGTTGGCTCTGCTTATGGCACTCTTGATTGCCCCGATTGCATCCTTGATCGGCGGTTATTTTATGGATGATGCAGCCGAAATCATCGAGAAAACAGATTATCCCGACGATCCGGTCGGCGTTGCAATGCCGCTTGGCCGTTCGCTTGTCATCTCGCTGAAATTTCTGGCTTTAAGCATTGTCGGTAATATCATTGCGCTGATTCTCTATTTCTTCCCCGGCGTAAATCTCTTCGCTTTCTATGTGATCAATGGCTATCTTCTCGGCCGCGAATATTTCGAATTTGCCGCCTGCCGACACCGTACAGAGGCTGACACCCGCCAATTCTATAAACAGAATGCAATTTATGTATTTTGTGGCGGTGTTATCATTGCACTTTTTGTTTCTGTGCCGGTGCTAAACTTGCTGACGCCGCTTTTTGCTGCGGCAATGATGACCTATCTCCACAAAAGTCTGTCTAAAAAAATCAGTCAATAACGAGATAGATTACCGACATTTTCAACATCTTCTCGACTTTATCCGACTTTTGTGACAACAAGAGATCATGAAGCCTCTTGTAAAAATATGCGGATTGAAAACACCTGAAGCAATTAAAGCTGCCATCGACAACGGTGCGCATTATCTCGGCTTTATCTTTTTTGCCAAAAGCCCGCGTCATCTTTCAATTGAAGAGGCAGAGCTATTGCGCCCGCTTGTCAAAAAGCCGGTCAAGCTTGTTGCTGTTACTGTCGATGCTGATGATGAATTGCTTTCAGACATTGTTACTCATGTCAAACCCGACATTCTTCAGCTTCACGGACATGAATCACCCGAACGCGTGAAACAGCTTGCCAAAACTTTTGGCTTGCCGGTTATCAAAGCTTTTTCCATCCGTGAGCAATCGGATTTCGATCATGTTTCTGCCTATCGTGGTATAGCCGATATGTTTTTATTTGACGCCAAAGCTCCAAAAGGCTCACAATTGCCGGGAGGAAATGGCGTCTCTTTTGACTGGTCGCTGTTAAAGTCGCTTGACGAAAACTGTCAAACCGTGCTTTCCGGTGGATTGAATGCGCAAAATGTGGAAGAAGCGATAAGGATTGCCGCTCCCGACATTCTTGATGTTTCAAGTGGCGTTGAAAGTGCCCCCGGTGTTAAGGACACAAAATTGATTGAAGGTTTTTTTGATTCTGTCAAAAAAGCCGTTGAAAATTAAGGAGACTGACGTGGAAAAGTCGGCTGAAATCAATTCCTTTAAAACAGGCCCCGATGAAGCGGGGATGTTCGGCATTTATGGCGGGCGTTTTGTTGCCGAAACTTTGATGCCGCTTATTCTGGAATTGGAGAAAGCATATAACGAGGCCAAGGATGACCCGGCTTTCAATATCGAACTGAAAAATCTTTCCACCAATTATGCGGGCCGGCCATCGAAACTCTATTATGCCGAGCGTTTGAGCAAGCATCTTGGCGGTGCGAAAATCTATTTGAAACGGGAAGATCTGAACCACACCGGCAGCCACAAAATCAACAATTGTCTGGGACAAATTCTGCTTGCGCGCCGCATGGGCAAAACCCGTATCATTGCCGAAACCGGCGCCGGACAACACGGTGTTGCAGCAGCCACCGTATGCGCGCGCTTTGGCCTGCCTTGCGTTGTCTATATGGGCTCGACCGATGTCGAGCGGCAAAAACCCAATGTGTTCCGCATGGAACTTTTAGGTGCCAAGGTCAATGCAGTCAAAGCCGGTAACGGCACATTGAAAGACGCTATGAATGAAGCTTTGCGCGATTGGGTAAGCAATGTACGCGATACCTATTATCTGATCGGCACGGCTGCAGGCCCGCATCCCTATCCGGAAATGGTTCGGGATTTCCAATCCGTCATCGGCAAAGAAGCAAGAGAGCAAATCCTCGAGCGCGAAGGTCGCCTTCCCGATCTGCTGATTGCTGCCGTTGGCGGCGGTTCAAATTCGATCGGCCTGTTCTACCCCTTCCTTGACGATAAAACAGTCAGAATTATCGGCGTTGAAGCAGGTGGCCGTGGCCTTAAAGGGAACGAACATTGCGCTTCGATGACGGCCGGAAGTCCGGGGGTTTTACATGGCAATCGCACTTATCTTATCCAGAATGACGACGGCCAGATTCTGGAAGGCCATTCGATTTCTGCAGGTCTTGATTATCCCGGTGTCGGGCCGGAACATTCGTGGCTAAAAGACAAAGGGCGCGTTGAATATGTGCCAATTCTTGACACAGAAGCATTGGAAGCCTTCCAGCTTTTGACACGTCTTGAAGGCATTATACCGGCACTCGAATCTTCGCATGCTGTTGCGCAAGCCATCAAGGAAGCACCTAAGATGGATAAAGAACAGATTATTATTGTCAATCTTTCCGGTCGTGGCGACAAGGATGTCCACACGGTTGGAACACTTCTTGGCATGAATATGTGAGTTTGAGAGAGCGGCTATGACAACACGTATCAAAGAAACATTTGAAAAAGCCAAGAATAACAATCGTCCGGCTCTTGTGACCTATATGATGGCAGGGGATCCGGATTTTGACACCTCACTTGAAATTATGAAAGCACTTCCGAAAGCCGGTAGCGATGTTATCGAGCTTGGAATGCCGTTTTCCGACCCGATGGCGGATGGTCCGACCATTCAGGCTGCAGGTCTGCGCGCGCTTAAAGCCGGACAGACGCTCAACAAGACGCTGAAACTCGTTAGTGAATTCCGCAAAACCGACCAGACCACGCCAATTGTGTTGATGGGATATTATAATCCGATCTATGTGCATGGGGTGGATCAATTTCTGGTCGATGCCAAAAAAACCGATATTGACGGTTTGATTGTTGTTGATTTGCCGCCGGAAATGGATAACGAACTTTGCTTGCCTGCCGTCAAAGCGGGTATCAATTTCATTCGTCTGGCAACGCCGACAACCGATGATAAGCGGCTGCCGAAAGTACTGGAAAACACCTCCGGTTTTGTCTATTATGTCTCGATGACGGGCATTACCGGCCAAGCCCTGCCCGACACCAATATTGTAGCCAAAGCGGTGGAAAATATTAAAAAACACACGTCTCTACCGATTGCTGTCGGTTTCGGTATCAAAACCGGAGAACAGGCAGCAAAAATTGGTCGCGCTGCTGATGGTGTTGTGGTCGGAAGTGCAATTGTCAACGCCATTGCTTCTACTCTTGATGAAAATGGCCACCCGAAGGGTGATGCGGCAAAAGCGGCAAGTGACCTTGTAAAGCAATTGAGTGCAGGTGTATTGGAAGCCAGGAAAGGCTGAATTGAAGCTTTGCCAACAAACAGGATAAGGTGACATAGATGAACTGGATTACCAATTATGTTCGTCCGAAGATCAACTCGATGTTTGGTCGTCGTGAGATGCCAGAAAATTTATGGGTCAAAGACCCTGCCAGCGGTGAAATGGTATTTCACAAAGATCTGGAAAAAAACCAATATGTCGTTCCAAACTCGGGCTATCACATGCGCATACCTGCAAAAGCCCGTCTGGAAAGCTTTTTTGACGATGGCGCCTATGAACTTCTGGAAAATCCGAAAGTTGTCATTGACCCGCTGAAATTCCGCGATGAAAAGCGCTATATCGACCGTTTGAAAGATTATCGTTCAAAACTCGGTGTTGACGACGATATTATGAATGCACGTGGCACCATTGAAGGTCTTCCTATCATAGCGACCGTACAGGATTTTGCCTTTATGGGTGGCTCGCTTGGCATGGCGGCAGGTGAAGCCATTATCAAGGCATTTGAAACAGCCATTCAGGAAAAACGGCCTTTGGTTCTGTTTGTGGCCTCTGGCGGTGCCCGTATGCAGGAAGGTACACTTTCTCTCATGCAAATGCCACGCACCACTGTTGCGGTCGAGATGATGAAGGATGCAAAGCTTCCTTATATCGTGGTTTTAACCAATCCGACGACTGGTGGTGTTACCGCGTCTTACGCCATGCTGGGTGATGTTCATATAGCAGAACCCGGTGCAATGATCGGTTTTGCCGGTCCCCGCGTAATTGAGCAAACCATTCGCGAAAAGCTGCCGGAAGGTTTCCAGAGCGCCGAATATCTCCTCAAACATGGTATGGTCGATATGGTGGTCTCACGGCTTGAGTTGAAATCGACCATTGCCAAGCTTTTGCGGCTGATGATGAAATTGCCGGCACCTGAACATCATTCTGGCAAACATCACGGTAATAAAGCTGCTTGAAATGAAATGACCGAAAATCGGGTAGACACGCTTATCAATAGCCTTCTCAAGCGCTATCCGAAAGGGTTTGACCTTTCGCTCGATCGTATTTCGCGGCTTTTGGAAAATCTCGGCAATCCACATTTGAAATTGCCGCCAATTATCCATATTGCGGGCACCAATGGAAAAGGGTCAGCGGCAGCAACTTGCCGTGCGCTTCTCGAAAGTGCCGGATACAGTGTTCATCTCCATACATCTCCCCATCTTGTTCATTGGAACGAGCGCTACCGCTTGGGGGGAAAAGGTGGCGGCAAATTTGTTGATGATGACACTCTTGCCGATGCAATAGAACGGGTCACAAAAGCCAATCGGAACCAACCGATTACGGTTTTCGAATTGCTGACGGCTGTTGCCTTTCTGCTTTTTTCCGAACATCCGGCCGATGCTGTCATTCTTGAAGTGGGGCTGGGCGGGCGTTTCGACGCAACCAATGTCATTCAAAAGCCGGCTGTTTCTCTTATCATGCCGATATCGCTCGATCATGTTGCTTTGCTCGGCAATACGGTTGAAAAAATTGCTTTCGAAAAGGGGGGCATTATCAAAGAAGGTGTCCCGCTTGTTATCGGCAAGCAGGAAAGCGATGGTGCTGTCGACGTTTTGACAAACATTGCGCAAAAACGCCATGCTCCTTTCGTCATTTATGGTCAGGATTTTCAGGCCTATAATGACCATGGGCATATGGTTTTCCAAAACGAAGAGGGCCTTAAAGAACTTCCGCTCCCCTCTCTTCGCGGTGACCATCAAATCAGCAATGCAGCGAGCGCCATTGAAGCTGTACTCCACGCCGGTTTCAAATTGACCGATCAGGATATTGCCAAAGCTATGGAAAATATTGTCTGGCCCGCGCGAATGCAGCGCATCAAAAGCGGCAAACTCATTGATTCTTTACCGAAAACGATGACCGTTTTTCTCGATGGCGGGCATAATCCGGCAGGCGCGAAAGTCATTGCGCAAGAAATCAGGCATTGGAAAGAAAAAGGAGTGGGACCGGTGACGATGGTCGCCGGTATGATCAATACAAAAGATTCGTTCCACTATTTCAAAGAACTCGAAGGGCTTGTCGACAAAGTTTACACTGTACCGGTCTTATCAAGCGATAGCGGTGTAGCGCCTGAAGAACTGGCAAAAGTTGTCCGTTCAGCCGGTTTGGAAGCTGAAACCACGACATCTATTGAAGACGCTTTCCAGAAAATTTCCGGTCTCACACCTCAAAGAACCATTCTTGTTGCGGGTTCACTTTATATGTCCGGTGACTTTTTGAAGAAAAATGGGACACCACCGGAATAAAACGATTGTTAATCTCTTCAACATTTAATGAGAATAGTTCAAAAGACTTGCGTTCGGACCAAAACAAGCTAAACCATATAAAGGCAAAGATTGAAAATTTTTGAGGAGTGCACCCTATGACGCTCAGTACCGAACTTTATCAATACCCGAAACTCATTACCGTTTTTGGTGGTTCCGGTTTTGTCGGTCGCCATGTGGTCGAAACATTGACAAAACGTGGCTATCGGGTTCGCATTGCTGTGCGTCGGCCTGAAGTTGCCTATTACATGTTGCAAATTGGTGAAGTTGGCCAAACCCAAATGTTGAAGACCAATGTGCGTAACCGTGAATCTGTTGCGCGTGCGCTGATTGATGCCGATTCAGCTGTTTTTCTGCCCGGCCTTCTTTATTCGCAAGGCAAAAACAATTACAAAAATGTGCAGGTTGAAGGTGCAAAAAATGTTGCCGAACTTGCAGCAAGTGCCGGTATTCCTCTCATTCATATGTCGGCCTTGAATGCCGATATCAATTCCAACCTATCCTATCCGAAAACCAAAGCACTTGGTGAACAGGCTGTTCAAAAAGCCCATAAAGGTGCCATCATCATGCGGCCCTCGGTCATTTTCGGTCAGGAAGATTCTTTCTTTAACAAACTCGCCGATATGTCGCGCTTTACGTGGATGTTGCCGATGTTCGGCGGTGGCGAGACAAAATTGCAACCGGTTTATGTCGGCGATATTGCCAATTTCGTTGTCGCGGCAATTGAAGGACATGTTCCTACAGGCAAAATTTATGAACTGGGCGGCAAAGAAGTTATAACCTATCGGCATGCTATTGAAGAAATGCTCAAAGTTATCATGCGGAAAAAAGCGCTGGTTTCCGTGCCCTTCGGAATTGGAAGCCTTATCGGCGGAATTTTTGGGCTCCTTGGAAAAATTCCGATGATTCCGACAGTGACAACCTCCGAGCAGATCAAAATGCTCAAAAAAGATTGCATTGTTTCTGAAGAAGCAAAGCTTGAAGGCCGGACACTGGAAGGCGTCGGCATTACTCCAAGAGCGATGGAGGCTGTTTTGCCTTCCTATTTGTGGCGCTTCCGTCCTCATGGTCAATTTGCCAAAAATACGAAGAATTACAGAAAAGATGTAAAGATCTGAATTTTTCGGTTTGGAATGCACAAATAGAACGGGCGCTGATAAAATAGCGCCCTTTATTTTTCATCGTCTATTCATCTAGACTTTGCAAATTGCTCGCAATCTATCATTCTGATTTATTTCATTTCAATGGTAGGATTTCTGTCGTTTTAATAATATGCTTTCTACCGTTTTAATAATACGGGTTCTGTTGTTTCAATAAGTCGCTTTTCTTATCGGATATTTTGACGCCATTCATCGAACTGTCGAGCTATGAAATCTTGCGCCAATCTTAGAAATTATGCACAAAAAAAATTTCTTTTTCTAAACTTGTGGTTGTTTTTATTGGTTACAGTTGAAAAATTTGCTCACCAATTTTTTTACTTTTTCTTCTTATCGCTTTTCCATTGTTGCATCTGTTGCATATCTGCAAAATCTTTGACGATTTTTAACAAACTATTAACTATTTTTAGAGCGGCGCGATTTGGACTGTGCTATATAGACACACATTGAGGGTTCTGGAGTTAAACCATGAAAAAATTGTGTTCATTATTTATCGTTTTGATGTTCGCATTCTCGACAGTTGCTTGTACGCAGAATGAAAAAACAGTTGCCAAGTGGGGTGCCGGTGGTGCTGCTCTTGGTGCTTTGGGTGGCGCTGCATTCGGTCACGGTGGCAAAGCTGTTGCCGCTGGTGCTGCTGTCGGTGCCGTTGCTGGTGGCCTGATCGGCTATTCACGCACCAAGAATCACGTTCGTTACTGCCATTATCGCGATCGTAACGGCAAAGTATTCGAAGCACGTTGCAAATAATTTCAATTTTGTTTGATTTGGAAAGGCACGTAAATATTTTACGTGCCTTTCTTTTTTTCAAATTTTCTGATTCTTTAAACAGCTTAGTAAACTATACGTTCTTAGTGCCTGCGGCTTTCATTCAAGAACCGAATCCCATGAACATGCTCGCTCGACAGCCTTTCGCCAACCGGCATAGCGTTTTTCCTGTTTTGCTACATCTTTGGAAGGCTTGAAGACACGTTCTATTGTTGCAACCTTCCGCAATTCATCCAAACTCGACCAATAGCCGACTGCAAGACCGGCAAGATAAGCCGAGCCGAATGCTGTCACTTCCAATATATGCGGGCGCTCGACCGGTTTTTGCAAAATATCGGATTGGAACTGCATAAGAAAGTTATTGGCAACAGCGCCGCCATCAACACGCAATGTCTTCAGATCTGTCTGTGCATCTGCCAACATAGCGGTAAGAACATCTTTTGTCTGATAGGCAATTGATTCCAGCGTTGCGCGGGTAATATGGTTGCGGTTGACGCCCCTTGTCAGGCCTAAAATGGCACCACGGGCAAACGGGTCCCAATAAGGCGCGCCAAGGCCGGTAAATGCGGGCACCACATAAACGCCATTCGAAGTACCAACTTTTTCGGCAAAATATTCGGAATCTTCAGAATCAGTGAAAAACTTCAATTCATCACGAAGCCACTGGATGGCAGCACCTGCCACAAAGATCGACCCTTCCAAAGCATAAGCAGGTTTGCCTTTTGCATCACAACAAAGCGTTGTGACCAGACCATGGGTTGATTTAACCGCTTTTTTGCCGGTATTCATCAGCATAAAACAACCGGTACCGTAAGTGTTTTTGGCCTGCCCCTCTTCAACACAGATATGACCGAACAATGCTGCCTGCTGGTCACCGGCTGCTCCGGCAATCGGAATACGTGTACCACCGCGTCCGCCAATATTGGTTTGACCGTAGATTTCGGATGATGCTTTGACTTCCGGCAACATGGAACGGGGAATATTCAATGCTTTGAGCATTGTTTCGTCCCAGTCCAGTTTATGGATATTGAAAAGCATAGTGCGCGAAGCATTGGTATATTCGGTAACGTGAACGCGCCCTTGCGTCATATTCCATATAAGCCACGTATCAATCGTGCCAAAAAGCAGTTCGCCATTATCGGCTTTCTGCCTTGCACCTTCTACATTTTCCAATATCCAGGCGATTTTTGTTCCTGAAAAATAAGGATCGATGACAAGACCGGTATTTTCCCGGATATAATCCTCGAGCCCTTCTTTTTTCAGTCGTGCACAGATATCTGTGGTACGCCGACACTGCCAGACAATGGCATTATAAACCGGTTTGCCGGTTGCTTTTTCCCAAACAACAGTCGTTTCCCGCTGATTGGTAATTCCGATTGCCGCAATTTCATCTGAACTAATGCCCGCTTTTGCCAGAGCTTCTGTCAAAGTTGAACTTTGTGTTGCCCATATTTCGCGTGCGTCATGTTCAACCCAGCCGGGATGGGGATATATCTGGGTAAATTCACGTTGAGCGACACTGACGATGTTGGCATCATGATCAAGCACCAAAGTGCGCGAACTGGTCGTACCTTGATCGAATGCGACTATATATTTCTTTTCGGCCATAAAAGCCTCCCTGTCCTATAGAAAAATGACCAATTATTTTGCTAATTATTTTGCCAATTATCGTGATTGTCTGCGGGCAAGAGGCTCGCCGATCAGTTTCGTATAGAAGGCAGCTCCCACGCATCCTCCGATGACGGGCGCAATAAGCGGAACGAGAAAATACGGAATTTCCCTATTGCCTGTCATAACGCCATTGCCCCAACCGGCGAAATAGGCAAAGAGTCGAGGCCCAAAATCACGTGCGGCATTCATTGCAAATCCCGTCAGCGGACCGAAAGCCCCCCCAATGACGGCAACCAGAACCCCGACAAGAAACGCAACCAGCGCACCACGCGGCAAACCATTGCCATCATCACTCAAACCTAAAATCACGGCTACCAGAACAGCGGTGATAAAAAATTCTGTCATAAAGGCTTGCGGGAGAGAGATGTGTGGATTTGGAAAAGTGGTAAAAACACCGGCTGTATCAAGTGTTTTTGCCGAGAAGAGATTATAGTAAAGTCCATAGACAACGGCGGCTGCGGCAAACGCACCCAAAAATTGCGAAATGATATAAGGCAATATTTTTTGTTTTGGAAATTTTGCAAAGAAAGCCAGTGCAAAAGTGACCGAAGGATTGAGGTGAGCCCCCGAAACACCCCCTGTCAGATAGGCTGCAAGTGCGACAGCCAACCCCCAAATAATGCTGATTTCCCATTGTCCGTAAGCGGCGCCGGCCAATTTTAATCCTGCAACGCACCCCATTCCGAGGGCCAGAAATAAAAATGTGCCGGCAAATTCCGCAACGCATTCATCACGTAAAGTATTCACATCAGACATGTTTCCTCCAGTGGTTTGCTGCCTGACCCGCTTTACTTCATTGGACGGCGAACCCTTTAACTGCTTTTATGTTTTTCAAGGTATTGTCTTAAAGCTTCTTTTTCTTCGTCATTAAAATAGAGGCCAAGTTTCGAGCGACGCCACAAGACATCGTCGACATCCTTTGCCCATTCTTCACGCATCATCCATTGAACCTCGGCCTCATAAAGGCCGTGGCCAAAATGTTGCCCCTTGTCTTTTTTGCCATTGTCAAAAATTTCCAGGGCTTCGGTGCCATAATTTCTTGCCAGACGGCGATGGGTTTTTGCATCAAGATCCGGCAAAATACTGGCAACTCTCGCTTCCATGACTGAAAGCGAATCATGCGGAAAATCGCCACCCGGCAGGCTGACTTCGGCAGTCCATGCAGGTTTGCGTTTTCCCAAAGCTTTTTCGATAAAGACGAGAGCGTCTTCCGACAATTTACGGAACGTGGTGATTTTCCCGCCAAATGCATTCAGCATGACAGCACCATCATTTTCCCGCATTTCTTTCAAAACATAGTCGCGCGTTGCTTCCTGTGCTTTTGAAGCACCATCGTCATAAAGCGGGCGAACACCCGAATAAGCCCAGACGATAGAGTCGCGTAAAACCGGTTTTGTGAAATATTCGCTTGCAGCCGAACAGATATAATCAATCTCTTCGTCACTAATATGAACCTTCGCCGGATCACCTTTATAATCGCAGTCGGTTGTTCCAATCAGCGTAAAATCTTCCTGATAAGGAATGGCGAAAACAATCCGTCCATCCTTGTTCTGAAAAATAAAAGCGCGGTCATGTTGATAAAGTTTTGGCACAACAATGTGGGACCCTTTAACCAGACGAACCGGCGGGTGGCCTTTAAAGCCCAAAGCATCCTGCAAAACGTGATTAATCCATGGGCCCGCCATATTTGCAAGATAATCGGCTGTGACTGTCCACTCTTCACCATTCAATTTGTTTTTAAGACCGATTTTCCATTTCTTGCCATCGGCTTTAAGCGAGACAACTTCGGTGCGCACCATAATATCTGCACCAAGCCTTGCCGCATGACGGGCATTGGCAACAACCAGACGTGCATCGTCAACACGGGCATCCGAATATTCGAAACCTTTGACGAAACCCGGTTTCAGAGATTCACTATATTCTTTGGTAAGATCAAGAACCTTGGTCCGCCAAAGCTCCTGATGACGACTTCCCAGATGATCATAAATGAATAAGCCCAAACGCAGCATCCATGCGGGACGCAACCCCTTATTATAAGGCAATATAAAACGCAAAGGACGAACAAGATGAGGTGCCATATGCCAGATCACCTCGCGTTCCATCAATGCTTCTCTGACCAGACGGAAGGCATATTGTTCGAGATAGCGCAAACCACCATGAATAAGCTTGGTAGAGGCACTGGACGTACCTGACGCAAGATCATTCATTTCCGCCAGACCGACGGAATAGCCACGGCCAACAGCATCGCGGGCGACACCACAACCGTTGACGCCACCACCTATAACAAAAAGATCATAGTGTTTTTCTTTTTTCATTTAATCGACTTTCGACAAGGATGGTTTTTGTTTTTTAAAAGATAGAATATGGAAGAAAACAAATGTCAACTGTAAAGCGAAAAAATCACCACATGCGCCAGGTCAGAAGAAATCCATCGTTGATCGGGATCAAAAAACGAAAATTTAATGTCGTGAAAATGCTTTTTATCAACTTCCGGTTTTATACGGTTTTGTAATTTCTTCCATAAGGGTCAACAAATTCGGGAGAAACCTGCTCTTCTATCGAATAAAAATTATGAGCCTTAAAGAATTAAAGGAAGCGCATTTCCCTTTCTATCGAACGGAAAAATCCCTCCCAACAAATAAGGGCCCAAAAACTGTAATGACGGTTTAACGGCTTTTTCAAATCGACCCAAAAAAGTCCGGTGCCAAAATTTATAGTGCCAAAAAATTCCAGAGCTAAAAAATTCTGGAGAATCGTATTTTAATCTGGAATATGGATGACGATCCCCGATAGAAAAGCCTCGATTTTTTAGTGACGCAAGAAACACATATTGATCAGGAACGATTATGAGCCGTGTCTCGGCCATTTCTAGCTCCGATCACCTGAAGCGCAGAAAACGTCTATTCGCTTTCAACCGGCGATATCAAGACAAAGCGTTCCGTTTTTTAAAGTACTCGTTATTTTTATGAAAAAGACAAAATCTGTTTTCGGTCGGGAGGGGCATATTTGGCTCGAAAATATTTCAAAAATAACACTATTAAAGGCTATTTTTATATTCGAATATCAAAAATTCGAAAGAGAATAGCCGGTTTTATACGACTAGTTTCTTTCGACATCGACCGATAAAATGAAGGGGCAAATAAGCTTCGCCCCTCACTTTTTTATAGAAATTCTTCTCTCGACCCTTAAGATCAAGAAAAATTACTGGCGCAATGTCGCTCCGGTCGATTTCGCAACATTATCGATAATTTTTTTCGCCAGAGCTTCAATATCTTCATCTGTCAAAGTGCGTTCATGCGGCTGGATTGCCACTTCGATCGCAATCGATTTCTTGTCTTCACCAAGGCTCGCCCCCTCGAAGACATCAAATATCTCGACAGATTGGATAAGCTTTTTATCGGCACCGCTTGCCGCACGAATGACCGTGGCAGCATTCACAGATTTATCCATAACAAAAGCAAAATCGCGCCGTATCATCTGATATGGCGACAGCACCAAAGGCGGGCGTGTTTTGGTTGCCTTCTTGCGCGGTTCGGGAATACGGTCAATATAGACTTCAAAACCGCACAATGGTCCTGTTACATCGAGTTCCTCAAGCGTATCGGGGTGGAATTCGCCAAAGGTACCAAGAATAATCTTCGGTCCCAATTTGATAACGCCCGAACGCCCCGGATGATACCATTCAGGCGCACCCGCTTCTATCTGCACCTTTGAAGCATCAAGCCCGCAAGCGTCGAGCACACAAAGTGCATCGGCCTTGGCATCAAAAACATCGACCGGTTTGGCAGAACCGGCCCAAAAACGTCCTGAACCGTCAAGCTTGTAAGTACCACGGCGGATACCGCCAGCAACGCGCCTTTGTGTCTCGGGCGTATTGCCTTCAAAGGTTGCCGAGATCTCAAATAGGCCGAGATCGGGAAAGCCACGGTCGGCATTACGCTGGGCAGCTGCAATCAGTCCCGGAAGCAGTGAAGGACGCATATCCGACATATCGGCAGCAATCGGGTTCAATAGCTTCAATTCAGGCTTGCCGCCGCCAAATGCTTTGGCCTGTTTTTCTGAAATGAAAGACCATGTGATTGCTTCCATCAATCCGCGAGAAGCCAGAGCACGACGTGCGGAACGCTGCCTTATCTGTATTGTGGTGAGAATTTGCCCGCTCACAGAAGACGGCCGTTCCAATGGTTCCGGCTTGATATTGTTAAGCCCATGGATACGCATAACTTCTTCGACGAGATCGGCCTTGCCATCAATATCAGGTCGCCATGTTGGCACTGTTACCGTGACAACATCACCTTTACCCTCCACAACAAAGCCGAGGTGCTGCAATATGGTTGTTGCCGCTTCGTGACTTAGTTCCAGACCGGTCAAACGCTTGATTTCGGCAAACGGGAAGTTAATTACTTTTTGTTCAACGCTCTTTTCCCCGATTGTATGGGCTTTTGAAGGCTTGCCACCACAAAGTTTCATGGCCATTTCGGTGGCAAAGGCAAGTCCCGGTTCCATAAATTTTGGATCGACACCGCGTTCAAAACGATAACGTGCATCCGAAACAATGCCGAAAGCGCGCCCCGTTGCTGCAACATTGCGCGGATTCCACAAAGCCGATTCAATGATAACATTTTTCGTGTTTTCATCGCATCCTGTTGCTTCGCCGCCCATTATGCCACCGATGGACTGGGCGCCATTATCATCGGCAATAACGCAATTATCCGGCCCCAATTCATATTCCTTGCCGTTAAGGGCAAGAAGTTTATCACCCTTCTGCCCACGACGGACAACAAGTTTTCCTTTTACCTTATCGGCATCGAAAACATGGAGCGGACGGCCGAGATCAACCGTGATGTAATTGGTCATGTCGACCAGCGCATTGATTGGACGCAAACCGATGGCATTAAGGCGGCGTTGTATCCATTTCGGCGACTGGACATTGTTGACGTCACGAATTTCACGCCATGAAAAGCCGAGACACAAAGGTGCCGTATCACCAAAATCAAGTGACACTGTGACCGATGGCTCTCCTTCGCCGGAAACAGAAGGAACTTGAAGCGGCTTCAACTTTCCAATGCCACTTGCTGCAAGATCGCGGGCAATACCATAGACACCTGTACAATCCGGCCGGTTCGGCGTGAGGCCGACATCAATAAGCGGGTCGTTCAGACCATAATAGGCAGCAAATGATTTGCCGACCGGTGCATCGGAGCCAAGTTCGATAATGCCGTTATGTTCATTTGAAAGTTCAAGCTCGCGTTCGGAACACATCATGCCAAAACTTTCGACACCACGTATTTTCCCGACCGACAATGTGACATCAAGCCCCGGAATATAAGCTCCCGGAGGAGCAAAAACCCCGATCAACCCCGCTTTAGCATTAGGAGCACCACAAACCACCTGAAGTGGCTTATTCTCCCCCGTATCGACAGTCAAAATCTGCAAATGATCGGAATCGGGATGTTTTTTGGCTGTCAAAACTTTGGCAATTACAAAAATATCAAAGCTTTTGCGGTCATCGACGCTATCAACCTCAAGGCCTATATCGGTAAGCCGGTCACAAATCTCGCCGAGCGATGCGTCTGTCTCCAGATGATCTTTCAACCAGGACAAAGTAAATTTCATTGTTCAAAACCTCTTTTCAAAACGCAAGACGCGGGTGTGAGTTTATGAATTGCTAAGACCGCCAAAAAGTGTCGGCACATCAAGCGGACGGAAACCGTAATGTTGGATCCAGCGTATATCGGCGTCAAAAAATGCGCGCAAATCCGGCATGCCATATTTCAACATGGCGATACGGTCGATTCCCATGCCCCAGGCAAAGCCCTGATATTCATCCGGATCAAAACCGACATTTTTCAACACATTCGGGTGCACCATGCCGCAGCCCAATATTTCGAGCCAGTCATTGCCCTCACCGAATTTTACTTCTGTACCGGAGCGGTCACATTGAATATCGACTTCCATAGACGGTTCGGTGAAAGGAAAGAACGAAGGGCGAAAACGCATCTTCAACGAAGGCACTTCAAAAAACGCCTTACAGAATTCTTCATGCACCCACATAATATTGGCAATGGTCGACTTTTTATCGACAACCAGTCCTTCTACCTGATGGAACATCGGCGAATGGGTGGCATCCGAATCCATACGATAGGTTTTCCCCGGAATGACAATGCGGATTGGCGGTTTTTGCTTTTCCATCGTGCGAACCTGAACAGGCGATGTATGTGTGCGCAAAAGCCGCTTTTCGCCTTTCTCGTCGGGATTGAAAAAGAAGGTATCATGCATTTCGCGGGCAGGATGGCCTTCCGGAAAGTTGAGTGCGGTAAAGTTATAATAATCGGTTTCGATATCCGGCCCTTCGGCAATGGAAAAGCCCATATCGGCGTAAATGGCGGTAATCTCGTCAATCACCTGAGAAATAGGGTGGATACGACCACGCGCTTCAGGGGAAAGGCGAACCGGCAATGTAACATCGACTGTTTCATTTTTGAGCCGTGCTTCGGTAGCCGCCCTTTTCAGCGCGGTACGTTTTTCGCCCAAAAGCTCCAAAACCCGATTTTTCAAACCGTTTATCATCGGTCCGGCTTTCTGGCGCTCTTCTGCGCTCATACCACCAAGGCTTTTAAGTTTTTCCGAAACACTGCCCTTTTTTCCGAGGGCGCTGACACGCACTGCTTCCAGTGCCTGCTCGTCTTGTGCAGCGTCGATTGCCGCACAGATTTCTTTTTCCAGACTATCAATATCGTTCATGTCTTTGCCTGTTCTTTAAAGTGGATGTCTGTTTTTCAAATTGGAAGAAAGAAACTCCGTAGCGCTTAACATACGTTTGCCATCGCCACCAAGATAAATAAACCTGGCCAACTTCAACGGAGTAATAAAAATAGAAAAAAACCGGACAATTTTTTCAAGTTGTTTCAAGGTTTCAGGGGAAACCTGTTTTTTCCACGCCTCGAAAGCCGCATTATCGGTTTTGTTTTTTTCAAGTGATTGTGCCGACACTTGAAAAAATAACAACCACGCGTCACGTGCCTGCGCTGTGGGAATTGGCATCACTGCTTCCGGCTCTTCCTCAAAATCGAAAAAACCCAGCTCATTTCCTGCCATAAACATATCACGCGGATGCGGCCTGCCGTGGACAAGTCCTGCGTGATGTACTTTTCCTAAAGCTTCACCGCATTGAATCAATAATTTCTCGTGTGCCTCGCCATCGTTCTTTTTTAAAAAATCAAGGCGTTTTTGCACCGTTTGGCCAACATCGGAAATCATCAAAGCCGGTCCATCAATAGCAAGTATTTCGGGAACCGCTATACCTGCCTTCCTGAACTTTTCAATTTTGCGTATTTCCTGCCCGTTCATGGCGAGAGCGTCACGCAATGGCGAAGATTTCATAAAAGCTGCCGGTAATAAAAACGATAAACTGCCATGAAGCCGCTTGCCCCACGGACGCTTTTCAATTCCCTGCCGCTTGATCCAGACCTTTTTGCCCTCGCGCATGACACCGGCAATGCGTTTTCCCTCACAAGATTGAAAAAGCTTCTTGTCAGTATCGCTCAGTGGCTTGGATATGAAAGGATTTATCTCGCTCATAACGCCTCAAAAACAAAAACCCGCAACCGGTTTTAACCAGTGCGGGTTCCGAAAGAATGTTCTGTTTTTTAAAGGAACGCGACCGGCTTACTTGACGGCGCCTTCAAAAGCATTCGGTGTGGTTTTCTTCAAATATTCCAATGCCTTTTTTGCCGAAGCAACAAGCTTGGAGAATGTTGCGGGCTCATGAATAGCAATATCTGAAAGAACCTTGCGGTCGATCTCGATTCCTGCCTTGGCAAGACCGTCGATGAAACGGCCATAAGTCAAGCCCTCAAGACGGACAGCAGCATTGATACGCTGGATCCACAATGCGCGGAAACTGCGCTTGCGATTTTTGCGATCGCGATAGGCATATTGCCGTGAACGGTCGACAGCAGCTTTGGCTGTACGGATCGTATTTTTACGACGTCCGTAAAAACCTTCAGCAAGTTTGATAACTTTTTTGTGTTTGGCGTGTGCAGTTACGCCGCGTTTTACGCGTGCCATGTCATAATCTCCTTAAGAGCTAACTTTTAAAGGCCGTTCGGCAAATAGTTTTTGATGATTTTCTTGGCGTCAGGTGCACCAAGAACCATGGTGCCACGTGCATCACGCAAAAACTGGTTGGAACGTTTGATCATGCCATGCTGCTTGCCTGCGGCAGCTGCCTTGATTTTGCCTGTAGCAGTAATTTTGAACCGCTTTTTGGCAGCCGATTTGGTCTTCATTTTGGGCATTTTGCTTCTCCATTGTTGTGATTGATGTTCGTACTGACCAAAGTACGAACAAGCATAAAAGTCGTCACGGCATGCCCTGCCGGACGGCTTGAACTGGGTTCTCATAAAACAGAGCCTCACAAATAGCAAGCAGACTTTTATGTAAAATACTTTTTTTCATGGCGCAAAAGCCAGTCTTTACGCCATAAACCGCCACCATAACCGGTAAGCGTCCCATCTGCACCGATCACCCGATGGCAGGGGATGATAATTGCAATCTGGTTTTTGCCGTTTGCCCGCGCCACAGCCCGCATAGCTGTCGGTCTATCCAAGGCGCGCGCCAATTCACTATAAGAGCGTGTTTCTCCCGCCGGTATTTGGCGCAAAGCCTCCCAGACAAGGGGGGCAAAGCCACCAGAAACTTTGGCAAGCGGTGTTTCAAAATGGCAGCTTTTTCCTTGATAATAATCGGCCAACTCGGCTTCTACCTTGTCGATGACACTGGTTCTTTCAAAACTGATGGAAGAGCGCGTGACTGCTTGCAATTTTTTCAGTTCTGTCAACAGCCCCTTCCGGTCGAAAAACTCCAAGAGATGCAAGACATGTTGGTCACTGACAGCAAGCATTTCGCCTATCGGCGTTTCAATCCATGCCGCTTTTAAAAGAGTGCGGTTTTGTATGGCTTTTGGTGGATGACCGATGAGCTTGAGAATTGCCTCGCGAAAGCCACTTCCCGAATCGTAACCGGCGGAAAGTTGTGCTTCAATCACCGGCTGACCATGGGACAGCAGCGCTGCACCACGGCTTGCTCTTTTCAAGCGCGCAAATTCCAGAAATGTCATGCCGATCTGGCGTTTAAAAATGCGCCGCACCGTGGAAGGGTCAATTCCCATCCGTACAATGTCATCTTCCGACCATATGTGATCGGGATTTTCATCAAGTTTCGCCATCAAATCACGAAAAAGCGGATCAACGTGACCACCTGCTTCGAGCGGGTGGCATTTCAGGCAAGGCCGGTAGCCCTGTTCAAGACAAGCAGCCGCACTGTCACAGAAAAAGACATTTTCCCGCTTGGGCTTTCGCGCCGGACACGACAGACGACAAAAAATACCTGTCGTTGTCACGCAAACAAAGACATGCCCGTCATAGGAGCGATCACGGTTGATCAGAGCTTTATAAAGCTGGTCTGTATTATTGGTTAGAAGTGTCATGGCCATTTATATAAGCTAAAAAAAAGCAATTGTGCGCCGAAAAACGGGCACACATTTTATGGAATTTAAAACCCCCGAACCAGTCAAACCCATCTTTTATTGTACTGGCATTTCAAACGATCACGATCAACTATCGAGATAATGTATAATTTTTGTCTTTTCATTGGCTATCCGGATTGCGGCAAACAGGATTAATCTTTTTTGCCATTAAACCGGAACCGGCGCACCATTGCCTTTCACTTCAACAAGCGGTGCCGGAATAGAACTTGTTTTAATGGCCGCCTTGCAAATATCGGCAATAATACAATGTACACAATCCGGTTTACGGGCTTTACAGATGTAACGACCATGTAAAATCAGCCAATGATGGGCGTGGGCCATATATTTTTCGGGTATTATTTTGACAAGTTTTTTTTCTACCTCTTCAGGCGTTTTTCCCGGTGCCAGTTCTGTCCGGTTACAAAACCGGAAAATATGGGTGTCGACGGCCATGGTCGGCTGGTTGAAAGCAACATTAAGCACAACATTTGCAGTTTTGCGCCCGACTCCTGGAAGTGCCATCAACGCTTCTCTCGTAT
Source organism: Bartonella sp. M0283 (assembly GCF_016100455.1). Classification (NCBI taxonomy): domain Bacteria; kingdom Pseudomonadati; phylum Pseudomonadota; class Alphaproteobacteria; order Hyphomicrobiales; family Bartonellaceae; genus Bartonella; species Bartonella sp. M0283. The sequence continues at coordinate 2,043,065 of NZ_JACFSK010000001.1, forward strand.
CAGGCACTTTACCGGCATATTTTTCGTTCAATATTTTTGAAAGCGCATAGACGTTTTTGGCTTTTGCTCGCCATAGGCCGATCGTGCGAATATAGCAGGCGATGCCGTCTTCTCCGAGAGCAGCCATTTTTTCGGGCGTATCGGCGACAGCAAAAAGCGGCTTTGTTGCCTTGTTCACGCTTGCATCTGTCGCTTGTGCCGACAAAACCACGGCAACTAGCAAAGTGAACGGACTTTCATAAACAAGATCACTTCTCGGATTTGGTCGTTGAACCGAAAACCGGCGAAAAATTTCTTCAATTTCCTCGGCTTTATAGGCAGTTCCCGCTATTTTCCCGACTTTCGACCTTTTGGCCTTCACACCCGTCATTACCTTTTAAAAACCCGTCTTGAACTTCAATGTAGAAATTTCCATATAACAGCTAAAGACAGAAAATGCCAAAACGGGTTTTCTGTTCAATAGTCGCTTCGAAGAGGACTACCTTATGACACGTATGACACCTTTTTCCAACCCGTTGCTGTTAGGCTTCGAAACAATGGAAAAGACGCTCGACCGTTTGAATAAATCGGGCGATGGCTATCCTCCTTATAACATTGTGCGTTTGTCCGGTGAGGAACCAAATGAACGACTGCGAATTACATTGGCAGTCGCCGGTTTCACTCCGGAAGACCTTGATGTAACGGTAGAGGATAATCAGCTTATCATCCGCGGTCGGCAAACTGACGATGGGGAGTTCGAATACCTCCATAGAGGTATTGCCTCACGCCAATTCCAGCGGGCTTTTGTGCTGGCAGATGGAATAAAGGTAGGAGCTGCAGAGCTCAAAAACGGCTTGCTTTCAATAGATCTTGAAAGACCGGCTCCCGAGAAGCGCGTCAAACGCATTACGATCAGTGCCATAGACGACGAGTAATGCGACAGGAGAAGAAAATGAAAAACGAAAAATCTTTGTCCATGCAGGAATTTGCTTTGCTCGGTGAGGGCGAAATCGCCTATCTGCGCAAAATTCGTACCGATGAATTAAGTAAGAAATTTCCCAATATGCCACCAATGACACCAGGCATTTCTTTATGGGCTTTATTCGGAGCCGGTGGCGAACCGATTATTCTTTCCGATGTCCGTGCCAAGGCTCTGGAAGGTGCAAATGATCAGGAATTAAGGACAGTAACCTTACAATGATCTATAAAGGGGATCTACAAAGTGGATCTTAAAAAGGGCGTTTGCTTGAATTAAACTTGTTTTTCAGGTGAACTTCCTCGGCAAAAAAATCGGGTATTATCAACCATCACCATTTTTCTTTCAGAAATAGATGAGGGAATAAGGCGCTTAGATAATACCCGAAAATGTGTGATCAAAACCAACCCGTTTTCAAATTCCCGTTTCTTAAAATCCCCGAAAGAAAATCGATTATCCACTAAAAATAATTTTAAGATTATTATTGCATCGTATTGTTATTATTTTAAAGATAATTCAAAAATTTATTTGATATTATAATTTCAATCAAAAATTTGATATTACAATTTCAATCAAAAAAATAAAATACTAATTTAAAAATAACTATTTTTGACGAAAATTTTTTATATAAATTATATATATTTTTATTAACGAAATACAATTATTCTTTATTAACATTATTATAAAAATACTTTTTATTATTTATTATGTCATTAATGAATAATTTTGAAATTTTTTTCATATATCATATATTCTTTATTTAAATTAACTTATTTTAAAAAATTGTTCGGTAATTTGCTATTAAATCGGAAAAGGCTGAATTCTTAACAATTTTATTGAATTGAATGAAACAAGTTTTACAATTTTTCTTGTGAAAGTCAGCGCAACGGGGCTAATTTTGCGAAAACAGGCAGTCATAGTTTTTGTTATTTTTTCATTTTTCGGGGGACTTGCATTATTTGCGTGTCGTTGCCTGACGAATTATTTTCTATATTCCCGTTTTTTCAATGACCGTTTCATTTTAGCGATAATGGAAAATTTCAACAGTTTTGTAGCATTCGGTCTGTTTCTTGCTGAAAATCTTTTGTTTGCCGCAATCTTTTCAATTTTTCCGACAGTCTATCTCTACCAGTTGAAAAAACTGCCGTTCGTTTTTGTTATTACCTATGCCGGTGTCATCTATCTCGTTGCAGCAACCGGTATAGCTTTCTATCTTAATCTCGCTCGCGTTACGCTGCCTCTCGGCTCTATTCTGGTTTATGTTTTGCTCACACCGTTCCTTTATGTCATTGTACCGATCTGTTTTGTCTATCTCGTCTATTGTATTTATTGGCTTGCACAGGCCGACACGAAAACCTAAAGTCGTCTTACAATTCGATGACTTGTGAGCGTTATGACAGATCATAATAAAAAACCTCTTTATAGCTACCCCATGCGTGGCTTTGGCGTTATTACAATTTTTCTGTTGCTTGGGCCTGCCGTCCAGACAATTGCCGGAGTTTATCTTCTTCATCATTGGGTTGGCGGCACAAATCTGCTCGTAGAGATTTTCGATGTTTTTAGTAACGATGTGCGTTCAAGATTTTTATCCGGTTATTCCTATTACATGCCTTCGGTATTTTTAAGCGGAGTATTTTGTTCTCTTCCTCCTTCACGAGGACTAGGGCTTTCACTTTCAGCATCCATTTGGCGTACCATTCTGGTTAGTTTATGCGTGGAAATATTCTATATTGTTATGTCCCAGATTGTTACGCCCGAGCCCAATATGGTGCATATAACAAGTGAAGATATTCTTCGCAGGCTCTCTTATGGCTTCATCCAATGGATATTTGTCGGCTGGGTTTGTTGGATTCTTGCAACCGGTTTCAGACTTGATAAACCGGTCGAGCAATAATACTGCCGGCTTTTGTCGCTTTATCTAAAAAACGATATGATCCTTATTCAAGAAAACGGACAAAGCTGAATTCAGGAAAAGCCATAGAAAGACGGTAGATATTTCGTAAACGGAAAAACCGCTACACTGTATTTTATAACGAAGTGATTTTAATTCTAAAATAACGTTATATTATTCCTGCTTTGCCGGAACAGAGAAAAGGATATTTATCTTGCAACCCGAAAAAACCGACAAAAAATTCAGGCCGGTCGGTTTTCTGCAGGCCCGTTTTCTCCAAGCTGTGCTTGTCGTTCTTGCAGCTCTCATCATTTTGCCTACGGCATGGTCATTTTTTTTCCTGCTTTTTGGCGGATGGTTCAAGACATTCGGTTTTTCTCTAACCATAGCCTTTTTCAGGCCTTATCAAATCTACTTACCAAGTTTTATCACTGCCTGTCTGATTGCGTTCATCCTGGGATTGAGAAGTGCAAGCTGGGGAAGTATTTCACTCAAATTTTCGTTAATTACCGCGGTTCTTATGGCAATTTTTTTCGATGGCGCCATCCGCATTATAAAGCTGTCTTTACCTCAGTTACTTTCGTCTGTCGGCATTTCCAATGAATCCTTTCCCTATTGGACGGCTGCCTGGCTTTTTGCCGGAGGATTATTCTGGATAATATTGAACTTAACTGGCCTTACCAGCCGCTACAAAGAGGAAGAACGTGCGCGTCTTGTCGATGCCATGAAGCTCGCCCTTGTTTATGCAATTTATGGACCGGTGCTTTATATCATCATCACATTATGTGTCATGGTGGGAGATGATTTGAGTTATCTTGGAGCTCGCGGGGTCATATCCGGAAAAATAAACACTGCAGGACTTATGCTTGTAAGCCTTACCATTTTTTGTGGTGTACGGAAATTACGTCTCTACGGTACGCTCACCTGGCGTTGGCTGTTTGCTGTAACAATAACAATTTCATTAAGTTTCTGGATTGTCGACAGTATATTTGTCTCCAAATCTGATTGGCAGCAAACCGGTCTTTATATTTTGGCCGTTTATCTTTTAACAGCTATCAGCCTCACCTTGATCGGTGGCGGTTTGTTATGTTTGTTAGGGGTTCCTTTTAACGGTAAAAGCCTTCAAACAACAATTCGGCCAAACCCGCGTTATCATCTTGGAAGCAGGGCTTTTTTCTCTTCATTTGTTTTTTTCATCTTTTTTATTTCTGCTCCACCTCTTTGGCAATCAGGCACAATTTTATGGCGGGCATTGCTTTTTTCCTTTCCGCCTGCCTCTTTTTTTACCGCAAATCTTTCCTTTGCCTATCTTGATGCCGGTATTGTTTTTTCCGGATGCGTCGCTATCATCGCATTTATCAAACGTGAAATCGATTTCAATTCCATATTTTTGGCCGCACTTATTTGCGCTTGCAGTAGTCTATTTCTACCGGTGAGCTATCTCGGCGTGAATTTCGGAATTTTCTTCGACTTTGTCGGTTGGTCAATGCTGCTTCTGGCCCCTTGTTCGGCGTTCGGCTATTATATTCTAAGCCTTTGTAAACAGGTTGCTCGGTCGTCAAACTTCCCACCTAAATTGTCATAATCAGGATGCCCCCGAAAACGATTGACGAGGTATTTCAACATTTAATCCTGTTCATTTTTCCAACTTATCAATTGCCAAAGTCATGTTTATTCCGGCTGCATGATAGAGATATTTCCCCCAAATTGACCGTTTAAGGTACAAATTTTCAGGCAAAACTATGTATAGTTTTAAAATTAACCGCATTTTTGTTTATCCAAGCCCAAACCATACAACTCATGTGCCCGACACATTGCAGAACACCGGTACCAGTGGTACAAATTAACTGAAAATTAATATTTCCGGGTGGAGTGGTATTGATGAAACCTGTCGTGGCTGCGGTTTTTATGTGTCTTACTTTGTGCTCTCTCGCCTTTGGTCAGGAGAACCAAAATAATGACAAGGCAACCGATACTCCTTCCGGACCGACACCAGTTGAAAATAATCAGCCGTCCGAAAATCCATCGCCAACAAAAACCACAATGAGCGAACCGCCGGGCAAGCCGATGGTTTTTACACTTCGCAAAGTCGATGACGGTCAGTGCCCGACATGCAGATGGATTAGTGCAGAAGGCAATATTGTTTCCGATACGCCATCCCAATTCAGTCATTTTCTCGAAGAAAACAAGCTTGATGACCCCCTCTCGATAAAAAACGGGTTGGTGGTTTCATTTCACTCGGATGGAGGTGATATTCTTGCTGCAATTGCCCTGGGACGGGAAATCAGAAAACACAATTTTGATACAACCATTGCCGAGACAATTGATAAACCGGTCAATATTATAAAGGTCGAAAACCAGAATTCGGAAAAATCTCCCGATCAAAATTCCGAAAAAGAGGGAGATGAAAATAACAATTCCGGTACAGCTGCTAACACCATCAAAAGCACGCCTGAACGAATCGAAGGAATATGTCGGGAAGCCTGTGTATGGGCTTTTCTGGGAGGGCGCGCACGCAATGTCGGAAATGGAAAACTGGAATTGCGAACCTACCGCCCGCCGCTTGACGGGGCCGGAACAAGTTCCGGTCAAGAGGTAAGTGTACGTCAGCAACAACTGGCTGATATCGCTTATATAACGGATTATTCACAAGAGATGGGGTTTGATCCTCTCATTGCCTTTTTAAACTGGGATAATGCCAATTCTCACGTTTTTTCTGACGACGAAATCCGGATCTATAATATCGATTTTTCTCCCGATGTTATCGGAAAATGGCAACTTGCCCCGACAGAAGATGCTCTTGTTGCCATTGCAATCAGCAATGATAAAAAAACATCAGCGCGGCTTTACTGTGATAGCCACAAGACAACGTTTCTGGAAATAAGCGGACCAACGCATTTTACCGCTGAAAACTTCCAGAATTATCAGCAGGCTGTCTCGACTTTAACAATTTGGGGAATGTCTGTTGATATTAACCGGATGCAGATGAACCTTTCGGAAGGACGCGTGGTCTATACGATCGAACTCCCTAAGACGCCATTGCAAGACTGGCATGTCGATATACCTTATCTAAAAGGCGAGAATGTTCCTGAAGCTCTGAACGGAATTGCCAATGTCGAGTTTTCCGACATGCCGGGCCTTAAACAAGCCGCACGATTTGTTATGGCCAACTGTCCTTCTTCATCGCGCTGATTAAACTTTCACTTTTCCAGTTTGAAAAAGATTTCCAAAATAGCGAAGGGTACAAAAATACCAAGCAGAAAGAATACAATGCAAACAGGTAGAGAATTCAGAATTTCACCGAGCCAGCTTGTTTCGCTCACCGTGCTTTGCGAAAGCATAAACATTTCCGCCATGGTTGTCAGATGTCCGACACCGGTTTTCATATAAACAATAAAATCCGACAAACCATATAACCCCGCAATAATAAAGAGCGGAACACAAACGAAGAGAGCGGTCAGGCAAATAGCGTTTTCTTTTTTGTCACGCCGGCCATTTTCCTGATCCGGATCGTCATAAATAACCGGATAACCAAAGTTATCATTATCATAGATATCAAGTTTGACCAATTCTATTCACCTCGCAACGTTGATAATGTCTTTTTAAACGACCAAACTTGCGCGAAGATGGATAGATAAAAAGCGGCCGGTAAAATTACCGGCCGCTTGAAAATCAATAGGTGAATAATAGTCCTATAAATAGGTGATCATTGACAACTCTTTTCTTTGTCGACGATCAAATTTTATCCTCTGCCAGTTCAAGAGCAACTGAACAGGCGCTTCTCTAAAACACTAATTTTTTAGTGTTTTTTATGATGAGAAACGGCTTTTTTGTGATGAGCATTAACCTTCTTATGATGGACTACCGCCTTTTTATGATGGTAGACAACATGTTGTTGTGCATAGGCTGGCGCCAAAGACATCTTGGACACACCAAGAGCGAGGTTCAAGCCTTCATGGGCATCAACGCTCAAAGGTTGAAGTGTAAGTCCGTTTGCCGGACCAAATCCGAGAAGCTGACTACCAGCGCCGGCTGCGAGACTGATACTGGAACCGACACCACCATAATTACCGGCTAGAGAACCGTTTGAATGCGCATTGGGGGAAGTTGCAAGAACCCACCATGTCATTTTTGTGCGTCCCGTTACACCCAAATCAAGACCATAATTTTCGATACGACCGACATAGTGATCATTGATCGAATGTCCGCTTATCGGAATAAACTCGCAATTGAGTTCTTTCGAAGAGCTTACAAATTGCCCAATTCCGCCGTTGCTATCGCAAGTGAGCGTACCCGAAACCAGACCGGTTGCACCGGCTTGTGTTTGTAGAGACAATAATGCAGTGGCCGCAAAGGCCAGCGATGTTAAAAGTGTTCTTTGATATTTCATCTTTCACGTTCCTTCCTAAAACGCTTAACTCGTTCAAAACCAAAAAGTTCCAAAACGGAGTTCCGATGCAAATATAGGGTATTAAGCGCAGAAACTGAAATAGTTTAATAAATTATTACATATCTGTGAAGTCGCAGCTATTTTGATTATAAAACCACATTTTCGGATAAAAAAACCCGGTCTTTCGACCGGGCGTAAATTTAGTGCTTTAATAAAGTTTCATCACTGAGAATGCAGCGATGTCTGACATACCGCTTACGGATGTGGTTCTGCCGGAGGTTCCGGAGCATCTGGACCTTTCGGACCTTCAGGCCCGTCTTTTGGCCCCGGATGTGGCAACGCATAGCGTTCCAACTTGTTCAATTGATCAGCGTCCAATACTTTGCGTAGTTCTTCGGCTGCTGTTTTGAATTTTTTGGCTTTTTCCGCCCGATCAATCGCTCTATCGGCAATGGGTTCACCAAAAATAGGTTTCACAGCATCGGGAGCAGGTTTTGCATCGGGAGCGGGCGGCGGGGGCGGAGTAACATCAACCAAATCGACAAGACTGGATGTATATTTACGCCAGGAATCCAACTGGTTCGAGCGAATTCCCAAAGCCGTTTCCATTGCCGAAAGTTTCTCGGCCATGTGCATTCCTGCATGTGGTCCTTTGAAATGTTCCGGCCCTCTTGGCCCCTTAGGCCCTTCGGCTTCCGGCCCCTTGTGATGAGGCGGCTTTGGCTGATGTTCACCATGAGCTGGCGGCGGTGTTGGAGCAGCCAAGGCAGAAGAAACAAAAGACGGTGCAAGCATTGACGAAGCAAACACTGACGCAAGCAGTATTTTTTTCACTTTAATACTCCCTTTACAAATGAATAAAAAACATGTCCTTTTAACATATTTGTTCAAGTAAATAACTGAACTTATAATAAGGCAAAATTTCGATAAAAAAAGAGCCTTTAGTCTGAACTTTAATTAAATCTTATTAATGTTCCGGCGAAAAACGCCGCTTTAAAACAAATAACATGCGTTTCACTGCTTGATTCTGGCGATATCCTCTTTAGGAATTTTATGGTCAACCACCTGTTTGCGGTGGAAAATAAAAAGTCCCGCAAAAATAATGATTGCTGCCCCGATAATAATGTAGCGATCGGGATAATTGTCGAAAAATACAATCCCGAAAATAATGCCCCAAAGCAAAAGTGTATATTGCAAAGGAGCAAGCACAGATGCAGGCGAAAGTTTTAATGAGCGGGCGATTAAAAGATGGCCACAGCAAGACACAATGCCCAAAAGCGCCATAGCACCCCACTGCAACATTGTCGGTTCAACCCAATGATTGATTGTTAAAACCAGTCCGACAAGAAGTGCACCGATTGTTTGCCACGTAACAAGGACAGTATCGGTGACATCTTTTAAAACACGGCTCAAAACGATAACCATCGAAAATCCGAAACTGCCGAGAAGCGCAAAGATCGATGGCCATGAAAGCATAGCCGACGAAGGACGAAGCGCAATGATAACGCCGATAAAGCCCACAAAGATTGCAAGCCAACGACGCCAGCCAATACGCTCGTTCAGGAAAAAGTGCGAAACGGCTGCGACATAGATCGGTCCTGCCATATAAAATGTCACGACATCTGCAAGAGGCAAATAAGCGACCGCAGCATAAAACAGCCCCGTGTCCATTGTAGCGAAAATCACTCGCAGCAAAATAAGAAACGGTTTTTTGGGCTTGAACAAATTTTGTGTGGTGACGGTGGTAAGCATCGGCCCCAGAATGAGGAATGCACCAATTGAACGCAACATCAAAACCTGACCAACCGAAAATGTTGCAACCAGCCATTTACCCATGGCGTCATTGGCCGCGAACATGAAGTCACCCAGCAGCATTAACAACATGCCGATGAGGACAATATGATCAGACATTTTTACCGCTTTAAACCAGTTCATAGAACAGTCTCACGAAGCCAAATTATTTAAAGAATCGCAGTTCAGAAACGAGCATTGACAGATAAGTCAAATTTTGTCCATTGCAATCTCTTTCACTATAAAAAGTAGCCGACCGTTAACCGGATAAAACGGCCAAGCCTTTTAAAAAGCCATCCCTTTTAAAAATCTTTGCCAAGTGGGTTAAGCCGCTTGCGGTGCATTGATCGGATTATGTTTCATCATAACGCCCAAGGATGGCAAAGACGTAAAATACTTTCGAGCTTTATATAGTGATACAAACGTCAATTGTTACTATTTGTCCCAGGTTGCAAAAAAAATGACAATGGCGTTTTTTTTTGAATTGCACCCGTGCCTATAACAAAACCATAGTAAATATGAAGAGACCGCTTTATAACAATTTTATGACTGTCAGAAATATGGCTAACGCGTCGTTTTAAAATCGAAAACTATGGCGCAGATTCCGGCTTTAAAAATTGGGAGAAAAAATTGGCCGATAAAAAACTCGAAGAAACCCATTTAATCAATGATGTCAAACTTCCCAATGATGAAAAAAGCCTTAAATCTATCATCAGTGAGGCGAATGGCCGAATTACAGTTTGGGAAGGTGGGGTATTTATTCCTCTTGCCTTTCTTGTATTGGGAATTGCGCTTACTGGCACTGCCTATCAGAATTTTCAAATAGGAAAGATGATGACAACGGTCATTCTTGGTGCCTTGGCTCTTTTGTTATTTGTCATTCTGATCCGCACAATGATGCGTCGCCGTATTCCCTATATGGTATTGGCGCCGGAAGGATTGGAAACCACCGTATTCAAAACGCCTGTGCCATGGCGCGGAATAACAGATTTCCAGATCAATTCTTCAAAAAGCAATTCGATGAACATCGCTGTCGGTATGGAATTTGTTATCGACGACAGATTTTTACCTGAAGAAAATGCAAAATGTCGTGGCGGCTCCTATTATGACAAGGCAAAAAAGAAATTGATGATTTCCGGTTTCAATTTCCGGCTTGAAACCAATCGGGATAAATTGATCAACGAGCTTGATACATATCGCAATGCTGCTCTCGCCCGTCATAAACTTGAAATGAAAAAATATAAATGATTCCGGGAAAGTTTTTCCCGCGTTAAGCACAAAGAAAAGGCGCATGATCCTGTTTGGTCATGCGCCCATTTTTTACCCGATTTTATATCAATAGGCCAAATCCCGTTTTTAAGGATAACAGCACAGTATTTCTTATCTAACGGCGCCCGCAACGGCGCAATTGCTGGTCATAACGGCGAGCCATCTGGTCTGTTCTTTCTGCGGCTGACAAAATAGCACTGCTTGCTCTTCCGCCTGTACGGGCATAAGCGCTATGGCCCATATAATAATTGAGATAAAGAGCATAGGCGTTATTCGGGTTGATGCCATTAAGCCTTACGCTTTGACTATGATACCAGCCAATAAAATCGGCTGCATCGGCAAAATTGGTACGCTTTGCTCCACGGTTGCCTGTCGCACGGATATAATGTTCCCAGGTCCCGTCGAGAGCCTGCGAATAGCCATAGGCGGAAGAACGCCGCTTCCATGGAATAAATCCGAACAACTTTTTTCTGGGAGGGCGTGCATTATGCTTATAGCCTGATTCGGTATTCATCGTTGCCATGATAATCGGCATCGGAATGCCATAACGGCTTTCAGCTTTCTTGGCCGATTTCTCCCAGTTATTGAAGAAACCATCCTTTTGGTCAAAGACGGCGCAAACATTATTTGTATGTGTGGGGGCCCGTGATGCACAACCGGCCAGCACCGCTACAAGCGCCACGAGAAACACTATGCGCTTCATGATCAATACCTCTTTTTAATTGGTAACGATATAATGCTCCTCTTAACAGATTATTAAGATGTTCATTAACCATGATTTCAGGTTTTCTCCCGTTTACGTATTAACGAGCAGCAATTGCAACCTTTTGTTTAGACTTGAAAAAGAGAATTGTACCCAATTTTATTCATTCTAAGGTCATATCTCATGTACTGCTCAAGTCGAAAATTTCGTTCCAATTGGTTGGGAGCTACGGCACTCGCAGGAAGTTTAGGAATTAGCATTTTTTCCCTGACAGCTATTCAACCGGTTATGGCACAATCGATTTATCTTTCCGGTGGTGGCGGCGGCGGCGGGTCGCTAACAGGAAATGGCGGTTATGGTTCAGGTGCGCTTATTAGCGCGGAAAAGCCTGACATTCGCGGTCATGGTGGCCAAGGTTCGGGCGAGAATGGTGGCGCTGGTGGCGCTGGGGGCGCAGACGACGCAAGCAGCAGTGATAAGATAGCTGGAAAAAACACGTTAACTGACGATCAGAAAAATGCGCTCGATGGCTTCAATGTTGGCGATATAGCGTCAGGTAAACAATTCATAACCAATCAAGGCGGCCAAGGAGCAAATGTCGAGGCCAATATTGAGAAAGATATCAGTATAGAAAATATTATTCTTGAGGCCGGCGATGGAGGAAATCCTGCATTATCACCAGAAGGTCCGTCAGGAGCTGGCGGAACAGGAGGGTACGTGCACCTGAGGGGTTCCGACAAAAAAATCACGGTTACGAAAAGTATGAGTATTACAAGTGGTAAAGCAGGCGGCAACGATCCGAACAAAAATAACGCCGGAGGTATTGAATTCCTGGCGGAATCTGTAATTGTCGGCGGAGAGGATGTCTCTATCAACCTCACACGCCAAGACGGCGAATTCAAGTTTGAAACCAGTCAACTAGACGCGAGCAACGGTAATCTCACACTCAATCTTGACAACACCCAATCTTGGCCCTCAAAAAGTGACACGGGTGTGACATTCGGTAATCTGACAATCGGCATGGGCCGCAAAGTCACGATCCAGGGAAATGGTGAATATTCTATTTCATCATTGACAATCGGAAATAAAGTAACCGACCTCAGTAGTGAAAATATCAACAGTGGCGATTTTATAGATCCTGCAAAATTTTCGATTACAAACGATCTGACTTTAGGTTCAAATTCGAAATTAATTTTCTATCTACCTGAAAACGTTCAAAATGGCGATTCCTTATTAAGGATGACAGGTGATGGCAAAGTTGCCATCAATGATGCTGCAGTCGAGCTGAAACTTGCCGGCACCGATTTACGCCGTTTGAGCCCGGGTGATCAGATCAGATTGATTGAAGGCGATGTTGTTGGAGTTTCTAAAACTACAGAAGCGAGTGTCTCGAACGGCGCTAAAAATTGGAACTTTGATATTTCGACAGAGAGAGAAAATCTGGTTGCTTCTCTCAAAGGAAACAAGGCGCCCGAAAATACCGGCGAGGAAACCAATAAAGGTGACAATTCCGGAAACAACCAGAACAACACCGGTGGCGACAATTCTGCAAACAATGCCGGTAGCGGAAATGACAGCAATAATAATCAGGATAAAGCTAATAATAATGGCGCTAACAATAAGCCCGACCTTATCGGAAAAGATGACGGAAAAGGCAACATTTATACCGACAACCATGGTGCAGTAACAATTAACCGCGCCAAAGCCAATGCTTATTTCCAAAGTAATGCTGCCGCACTCAATGCCCTTAATTATGGTGCCGACCAGATCGCATCAATCGATGACTATGTTCTGCCGATGGATGTCAAAAAGTTCGGCCAGACTGTTGAAGGGGTAGCGTTTTTACAAGGTAGCGGTTTCAGGCAAAAAGTAGAAACCGGAAGCCATATCAAGAATGACGGTTATCATTTGATGGGCGGCGCCGGTATCCGTTATCATGAAGATCAAGGCAATCTTCTTGCGACTGTCTTTGTCGAGCATGGAGACGGCGACTATGATACCTATCATCAAAGCATCCATGGAAAAGGTGACTTCAGCTACACGGGTGCCGGTCTTTACGCGAAACAAACCTGGGATAATGGCTGGTTTATCGACGGGTCGGGACGCGGTGGACGTGTCAAACGGGATTTCAAGAGCAGCGACATCGTGAATGGCCGCTTCGACGATAAAAGCTCGAACTATTACGGTTTCCATATTGGCGGTGGTAAAGAACTCGAAATTTCACCTGACAACAAACTTACTTTGAACGGCCGTTTATTGTGGACACGAATTGAAGATTTCAGCACCGTAACGAAAGCTGACGAACATTTAGGCTTCGACAGTGCGAACTCCGTGCGCACACATTTGGGAGCACGTGTCGACCATAAAGTAACGCAAGAAGCAAAGCTCTATGCAGGTGCCGCCTGGGAACAGGAACTTGATGGCGAGATCGAAGGCAAACTCGACAGCTATCGCGTTGACAAGCCTGACTTCAGCGGGGCAAGTGCCGTCTTTGAAGTTGGCGGCAAATACGAGCAAAATCAGGGTATGCAAGGCTGGGTTGCCAATGCCGGTGTTAAAGGCGTTGCCGGTAAACGGGATGAAATTTCCGGTAAAGTGGGCGTTGGTTACCGCTGGTAACACTTTTCTCCGGTGTTCGTGAATAAATACAAGGTTGCGGCAGAGATTTCGCTGTCTATGCCCGCAACCTTTTCATGTTCATGCAACCTTTTAATATGCCGCTATAGGTGCCACTGTTGATATGTCGGCGCCGAATGGGGCGAAATAACTCTCTATGTTGATTTTTGAATTCTGGCAGTTCTCTTGATGAAGTTCAGGCAGCTTGCTTGGCTAAATTGCCGTGAAAGATGATAAAGCTATTTTTGAATATCGAGCCCCAATTGCTGAGCAGGTTCTGTAGATGGCCTATTGGTTTTTTCCGGTTCTTTCAAATCGAGTTGTTCAATACGGTCTCCACGGTTTTTGATTTTACCGGTGGTCGTAAGAATTTCCTCGACATCTTTGCAAGCATTTTTAAAGTGACCTTGCAATTTGGTTACCCGATCATCAAGCCGCACAACCTCTTCCATCAAGCGGCCAACTTCGGTTTGTATCAAATGCGCCTGTTCGCGCATACGGGCATCTTTCATAATGGCTTGCACCACCTGAATTGATAACATGAGAAGAGACGGCGAAACAATGATGACACGCGCACGATTGGCTTTTTGTACGATTCCTTCAAAATCCTCGTGGATTGTCGCAAAGATTGATTCGGAAGGTACAAACATGAAGGCTGTATCCTGCGTTTCTCCGGGAATGATATATTTTCCGGAAATCGCCTTTATATGCGTATCCATATCGGTTTGGAACTGGCGTTCGGCAGCCTGTTTTTCCTGAGGCGTCGGTGCCTCGCGCATATTATTCCAGGCTTCCAGCGGAAATTTTGCGTCAATAACCAATGACGGGGCATGATTTGGCATAAAAACCAGACAATCCGGCCGTGTGCCATTGGAAAGCGTCGCTTGAAAAGCATAGGCATTGGGTGGCAAAGCATCGGAAATAATGGCTTCCATTCTGCCCTGCCCGAATGCACCGCGGGTTTGCTTGTTACTCAAAATCGCTTGTAACTGGACAACTTGGCCAGCAAGCGACTGGATATTGTTTTGCGCCGTGTCAATAATTGCCAATCTTTCCTGTAATCTGGCAAGATTTTCGTGCGTCGATTTTGTCTGTGCATTGATTGTCTGTCCAAGATTATTGCTCATGCCGGTCAATTGTTCGCGAATCGACTGGTTGAGTTCGGCCTGCCGACGACCGAAAATCTCGGCCATTGTTTGCATGCGCCCTTGCATTTCGGCTTGTGTTTTCAAAAGCTCGTTCATGTGGATTTCGGCGTCTCTCGCCCGTTCTGCAACCTGGGTTGCAAGAATCGAACGACGGCGGTTACCGCCAATAATCGTAATAACCAAAATAACGAGAACGGCAGCAAGGATCAGAAGCATGCAATCCATCAGATTAAAAGCGAAACCTGCAATTGTGATTAAAGAATGTGAAGACGAATCAAACATTTTTCAAGATTAGCGGTTTTCCGGTCACAAAGCGATCAAAAGGCTGCGAAAATCAACATTATCACATTGACGTATGAAATGTGATTGATTACCTCTTCTTTATGTCAATAAAACCGTTAGTTATTCTTCCCGATCCTATTCTGCGCAAGGTTTCAAAACCGATCGAGCGCGTTGATCAACCGTTGCAAAAACTGGCCGATGATATGCTGGAGACAATGTATGAAGCCCCCGGCATCGGACTGGCAGCAATCCAGATCGGAGAACCGTTACGCCTGTTGGTGATTGATGTTGCCGGTAAAGACGAGCCCAAAGAACCTCGGGTCTTTATCAATCCACAAATTTTGTGGCGCTCCGACGAACCGAATGTTTATGAAGAAGGGTGCCTTTCCATTCCCGACTATTACGCGGAAGTCGAACGGCCGAAACGTGTACGCGTAAGCTATCTTGATCGCGAGGGTAAAGAGAGTGAAATCGAGGCAGACGGATTGCTCGCAACCTGTTTGCAACATGAAATTGACCACCTCAATGGTGTTCTGTTTATCGACCATATATCCAGATTGAAACGTGATATGGTCATTCGCAAATTTAAAAAACTGGCCAAAGAAAAAGCACAAAGCGGAGCACGATTATAATGCCGTTGCGGCTTGCCTTTATGGGAACGCCGGAGTTTTCGGTTCCCCTCCTTGAAGCACTTCATCAGGCAGGCCACGAGATTGTGGCTGTCTATAGCCAGCCACCACGACCGGCAGGCCGGCGTGGATTGGAGCTTACCCCCACACCGGTTGCTTCGGCAGCCGAAAAATTGGGAATTCCGGTTTTTACTCCGAAAAGCTTGAAAGACCGGCATGAGCAGGAACGTTTTTCATCATTCAATCTGGACGCGGCAATTGTTGTGGCTTACGGGCTTTTATTGCCAAAAGCTATTCTTGATGCTCCACGTTTTGGCTGTTTTAATGGTCACGCTTCACTGTTGCCGCGTTGGCGTGGTGCGGCTCCCATCCAACGGGCAATTATGGCCGGTGATAAAAAAACCGGTATGATGATTATGAAAATGGATGAAGGCCTTGATACCGGCCCTATCGCACTTTCAAAGTCAATCGACATTGCCCCCGATATGACAGCAGGCGAACTTTATGACGAGTTGGAAAAAATTGCCGCACCTCTCATGGTTGAAGCCATGGAAAAACTGGAACAAGGTGATCTGACACTGACCCCCCAGAAATCGGAAGGGGAAACCTATGCAAAAAAAATCACCAAGGATGAAACCCGCATTGACTGGTCGAAACCGGCAAAAGAGCTGCAAAAACGTATATGCGGGCTATCGCCTTTTCCGGGAAGCTGGTGCGAGATGGAAATTTCCGGCAAACAGGAACGCGTCAAATTATTAAAAGCAAAACTTGTTGAAGGTTCTTCCCTTGGTGTCGGTCATGTCGACTCTGAAACTTTGACAATCCATTGTGGCGAAGGTCGTTTGCAAATTACACGGCTACAAAAAGCCGGTGGCAAGGCCATGGATGTTGAAACTTTCTTGCATGGTTTTCATGTAACAAAAGTCTATTAATATGGCGCGTTTCAAATTAACAATTGAATATGACGGGACAAATTATTGCGGTTGGCAAAGACAGGATGGCTTAAGAACCGTTCAAGCTGCCATTGAAGAAGCCGTTTTTGCGTTTTCAGGTGAAAAAGTGACAATTTTCGGTGCAGGTCGTACAGATGCCGGTGTCCATGCGACAGGTCAGGTTGCTCATGTCGACCTTGAAAAAAATATTCGAGCCGACCGTTTACGGGATGCCATTAACGCGCATTTGACCCTTAACAAAGAAAATGTCGCTATCTTGCAATCGGAAGAAGCAGATGCCGATTTCGATGCGCGTTTTTCTGCACGAAAGCGCCACTATCACTTCATTATTTTGAATAGAAGAGCACCGGCGGTCCTCAAAGCAAACCGCGTCTGGTGGGTGCCCAAAAAACTTGATGCCGAAAAAATGGACGAAGCGGCAAAACGACTTTTGGGACTTCATGACTTCACCACTTTCCGCTCCAGCGAATGCCAAGCCAAAAGCCCTGTAAAAACCCTCGACCAGCTTGATGTTGAACGTATCGGCGAAGAAATTCATATTTATGCAAGCGCCCGTTCGTTTCTTCATAACCAGATACGCTCTTTTGCCGGAAGCTTGATGGAAGTGGGCGTCGGTCGCTGGAGTGCAGATGATCTTGAAGATGCATTGAATGCCAAAGATCGCCAGCGTTGCGGTATGGTTGCTCCGCCATCCGGACTTTATCTGACAAAAGTAGATTATTAAGAACAGTCAATGTCCAAGTTCGAAAGCCCGATTAAAATTTAAAGCAGTGCTCAAAAAGATCGATTGATGCGGTGTGTTTATCGTCGCCTCTCACATTGCAAGCTTGAGCAAAGCTATAAAACTTTCATAAATATATTTTTGCCTTTTGATCTACAGAGAAACGTCCATAAAAACGCACGAGAACATCGACATTTGACGATACAAATTCCCGACAGATGCGATTTTGATAACGAGAAAACCGCGTCTCCAATCTGTTCCTATCAAAAAATCAATCCAACCAACCAAATCCGTTTTTTGAGCGCGCCGTTTTAAGATTCAAGTATGACAAGTTGAAGAATTCAGAAAAACCGGACAACAGACCGGAAAGGTCATTGGTCTGTTCATCCGGTTTGAATTTTTAACTTTTTTTCCCATGTCATTTGATGATTTGAAAAAACCGTCTTAACTTTTTCAACAAAAGAACCGAAAAGCCATTTTCTTTTTTGAAGATGAAGTTTTATAGTCATTTTATTGGGTAGTATTTTTGTGCCTGGCACATTGCACTCAGAGGGATTTTATTTTGAACATAGCTTCCAACCGGTTTCAATAATTGGCTTTTTGACTGTGTTTATGAAAACGGTTGTTTTATTGATAAGGGAATTATTGTGGCTCAAAAATCAAAAAAATCAGACCAAACAAAACATGAAAAAGATGATGTCGGTATCAAACTTACGGTTGCGGGGAAAAAACGCGTTTTTGATATTAACGAACCGAAACTTCCCGAATGGATCCAGAAAAATGCTTTGACATCGGGAAACTATCCTTACGACAAAAAAATGCCGCGTAAGGAATATGAAGAAACATTGCAGGACCTGCAAATCGAGCTTGTCAAACTTCAATCCTGGCTCCTCGAAACCGGCGAAAGAGTTGTTGCTTTGTTCGAAGGGCGAGATGCTGCCGGTAAAGGTGGTACAATTTTCACACTTCGCCAATATATGAACCCTCGTACTGCGCGCAATGTCGCTTTGCCGAAACCTGACGAAACAGAAAGCGGTCAGTGGTACTTCCAGCGCTATGTGCGTCATTTTCCGACCCATGGTGAATTCGTCACATTCGACCGTTCGTGGTATAACCGCGCAGGTGTTGAATCGGTGATGAAATTTGCAACACCTGCACAAGTTGAAACATTTCTTGCCGAAGCTCCGACTTTTGAAAAATTGATTGTTTCTGATGGCATAAGATTTTTCAAAATCTGGCTCGATATCGGGCAGGAAATGCAATTGAAACGTTTCCATGAACGCCGCCATAGCCCGCTGAAACACTGGAAATTTTCCAAAATGGATGAAGCCGGAATTACCCTTTGGGATGATTATGGCAAGGCTGCCGACCGCATGATCGAGCGCACCCATTCGGCCATGGCACCTTGGACTATTGTTAAATCCAACGATAAAAGACGGGCACGACTTGCGGTAATCCGCCGTGTACTTTTGTCTATTCCATATGCCGACCGTAATATTTCGGCAATCGGTCCGGAAGACGAAAAAATTATTGGCACAGGACCGGAATTTTTGCGTCATGCTAGCGAAAATCTTATCTGAATAAATAAACCGGACAGGCATGAATGGAACACGTGCCTGTTCTTTTTATTGTCGATTTCATACCATTTGTGTTAAGCGGATAAATGTTATGCTTTTTCGTAAAATATCGTTTACCGCGTGGGTTTTCTTTTCGTTCTGCACCTTTTTGCCGGCAACGGGAAAGGCGGACGAAGCATCTGTGCTACCGCATTTTTTCGATGCACAGGAACGATTGAACCACCCCAATCTCGGAACTCTTTCGAGACTTCGATTCCTGACCACTGTCGATTTTCCTCCGTTCAATTTTGTTGATCGAACCGGAAGGCTTTCAGGATATAATATCGATCTATTACGAGCTATCTGTACGGAATTGAAGCTGCAACAGGTTTGTGAAGTAGAAGCTCTACCGTGGGACGAACTTGTTTCACATATAAATAATCATCAGGGTGAAGCGATTATTGCCGGTATGAATGAAACACCGGAGACCACCAAAAGCCTGATTTTTACGCAAAGTTATCTGAGGTTTCCGGCACGATTTGTAAGTTCGGAAAATATTGCGCTCACCGAACCTGTCGAAAAAGACTTGAAGAAATACAAAATAGGCATTGTCCATAAAAGTGCTCATGAAGCCCTTTTTGCCGCCTATTTCCCTGATGTCAAATGGCAGCCGTTCGAGAATGATGAAAGCTTGCGGGCGGCGTTAAAAGCCAAAACCATTGATCTGGCATTCGGCGATGGAATGGGATTTTCGCAATGGTTGAACGATCCCCGATCGGAAAATTGTTGTCGCTTCGTAGGAGATGCCTATATTGCTCCACAATTCTTACAAAGTGGCCTTAGAATTGCGGTTCAGAAAGATAATCCGCAACTGGTTGACGCGCTAAATTACGCATTGAAATCGCTGGAACGCAAAGGAAAACTCACGGAACTCTATCTACGTTATTTTCCGATAGGTTTTTATTGAGAACTCTTCGAAAAGCCTTTGAAAAGTCCTCGAATAATGGTGCTGTTTGCCAGCACCATTATCAAGCTTAGAGCACCACTATAAGCGGATGATGACTTTACCAAAATTTTTACCCTGAAGAAGGCCGATAAAAGCTTCAGGTGCATTTTCCAAACCTTCGGTAATATCTTCACGATATTTAAGGTGCCCCTTTTTCAACCATTCTTGTGCCTGAACAATGAATTCGGGTCTTTGCTGTTCGAATTCCCGTTCGATAAAACCGCGAACAAGCAAACTTTTTATAAGGATCGCTCTCATCAATTGCGGTACGCGATCAACTTCGTGGCCCGTATTCTTGACGCCGTTATATTGGGCAATCAAACCACAAACAGGTATACGGGCAAAAGGATTTAAAAGGGGAAACACTGCGTCCCACACCTTGCCGCCGACATTTTCATAATAAACGTCAATACCTTCCGGACAGGCCTTGGCGAGGCGTTCGGCAAAATCGGTGTTTCTATGGTCAAGCATGACATCAAATCCCAGCACATCACGACCAAAGGAACATTTTTCCGGCCCGCCAGCAATGCCGACTGCCTTGGCACCTGCGATTTTTGCGAGTTGCCCAACCATGGACCCGACAGTTCCGGTTGCTGCTGCAACAACCACTGTCTCGCCCTTTTTCGGTTTACCAATATTGCGCATTCCGGCATAGGCAGTAAAACCCGGCATACCAAGAATACCCAAAGCGGTTGATAATGGCGCGTCAAAATTGTCGAGTTTTTTTAATTTTTCACCTTTTTCAATGCTGTAACTTTGCCAGCCACTTGCCGATAAAACCTTATCGCCTTTCTTGAAATCTTTGTGGTTCGAGCTGACAACTTCCCCCACAGTGCCACCGATCATAACATCGCCGATCGCAACCGGCTCATCATAGGAAGGCTCATCCGACATACGCTGACGCATATAGGGATCCAATGAAAGATAAAGAATCTTTATCAACACTTCGCCACTCTTCGGCTCCGGAAGCTTCACTGTTTCGAATGCAAAATTTTCTTTGACAGGCACTCCATGTGGGCGGGACGCGAGTACAACTTGTGTTGAACGGATTTCTTCCATTACTGTTTTTCCTTTCATATTTTCTAATCAAAAGATGAACTGAAGAAAGCCGGCTGTCAATAAACGTCAAGTAGCGATATCCTCAAGCGTTACCGCACTATTTCGGACGATTTGGCGTTTTCAGTGTAATGGGAGGAAGATTGATCTGATAATGGATAGAGATAATGCGGATAAAGGTGCAAACCGCAATTGCCGTCCAGATTGCAATAACCGGAGAGATAAGCCGCGCCGAGCCCAAAAGAACGATGGCGGAACCGACAATAGAAGCGCTTGCATAAATTTCTTTACTGAAGATGATCGGCGTGCGACCGGTCAGAATGTCGCGTACGCATCCACCACCAACAGCGCTTGCACAGCCGAGAATGATCGCTATCTGGATGTTACCTGTTACCTGATAAGCTTTATCCGAACCGAAGGCAGCAAAAAAACCAAGCCCCAAAGCATCAAGCCAAAGAGTTGGTTTTTCCATCCTGATAATCAATCCCTGACAAAAAATGCCGAGCAAGACTGCACCTATTATTGCAATAAAATATTCGATATTGGTGAGGCCTACCGGTGGCGTTGCTCCCAAACAAAGGTCACGCATGATACCGCCACCGCAGGCAGTGGCCATTGCGACTACAAATACGCCAAAAAAATCAAAACCGCGCCGTATACCGGCACTGGTACCGCTTAATGCAAACACAAAAGTCCCGATAACGTCAATCGAATGAAGAAGCATATGTCTACTTTCTCAAATTCCGCAACTATTGGCAGCTTTTTTAAACCTTGTCATTTTAGTGCAAGCACTCCGAAAGTGGCAATTAAACACCGGCGAGCACTCGTAAACCTTGTGGTCATTTAATCTTTTTAAAGTCAAATTGAATGATCGGGCTCTAAAAAATTATCTCTGTTGGCTCCGAGCCGGATTATATTTATTGACGTTCTTCAAACGTCACAACCGGGCTTTCTTAACCCGCCTGAGGAAACGGTGTAACTTGTTGATGAAAGACACATTTTTAAATGGAACAAGATTGCCAATAACGCCATACAAAAAAACCGAAATGTTTTTAAAAAATAAACGTGTTGGTCGGTCAACACAATTTCCGGTGCGGATAAACGGGAGAGATGAAACGGAGCCCTGATAAAAGCTGTTTTTAATGCGTTATACGGCGTCAAAACGTCGAGAACTGTAATGAATTGTCAGGGCAGAAGTGATCCATAACAAAAGTTAAAAGGATTTCAGCTTTCTTCGCCAAACTTGTCATTTACAAGTTTTTCCAAAGCATCAAGCACTTCTGCTGCCTGTTGCCCATGTGTTGTCACGTCTATGGTGCTCCCTTGCGAGGCTGCCAACATCATCAACCCCATAATCGAATTGCCACCAACGGTCTGACCATCTTTTTCCACTTCGACAACAGCGTCAAAACCATCAACGGTTTGTACAAATTTTGCCGATGCGCGGGCATGGAGACCGCGTTTGTTAGAAATAACCAATTGTCGTTTAAAGGAGCTGCCCATTTTCCCGCACACAACTCATTATCTATTCATCTGATAACAACATACTGGGAACATTGATATATTTGCGTCCGGCATCCTGTGCGGCTTTCAAAGCGTCAACCAATTTGATATCGTTCGACTGACGCACCGAGGTGAGTTTGATAAGCATTGGCAAATTGACACCGGCGATCACCTCGATCTTGCCTTCCTGCATAATTGAAATGGCAAGATTGGACGGTGTGCCCCCGAACATATCGGTAAGGATAATGACGCCTTGTCCATCATCGACCGAACTGACGGCTGCAACAATATCGTTACGACGTTGATCCATATCATCTTCAGGGCCAATACACACAGTGGCAAATTTCTCCTGAGGACCTACAACATGCTCTACCGCATGCAAAAACTCTTCAGCCAATCTGCCGTGCGTTACAAGCACGAGTCCGATCATTCACAATGCTCCTGTCACCAGCGTCCCAACCGTCTTGTTCCATGGCAATAGACAGTGAGCTTTATATTTTGGCAGGGGTTTTCTTCTGTGCCAAGAAAAATCTTTGCACAATATAAAAAAATATTGTTTTTCAACATGATTTGACATTCGAATCCGGTCTTTGCCAAGGTTTTTTGAAAGCAAATGCTTCTATAGCCTGACAAATTGTCAAGCTGTCAGCAGTATTCAAATCAGGAAGAATATAAAGTGGTAGTTCAATGCCACAATAAGTTATTTTATCATCCTCGGGATAACGTTTTGCCTCTTTCGATAAGCTCACAACAAAGTTGATTACCACTTCAGGTTCGAACGCCATGCGATATAAGCCCGCCCCCCTGATCTCAATACCACCGCGGAGTGTTTCTGGTGCCCGCCCATAGAGTTTTTTCTGCTTTAGAAATAATTCCGTATAGTCATCACTAACGAGGCAAGCATAATTTCCGGCCGATGATGCACGCTCAACAAGTGCCAGAGTAAGTGCCGATTTACCGGAAGCCGACGCACCTTTAAGCAAAACGCCTTTATTACCGAGGATTAAACAGTTTGCGTGAAGTGTGAGGGAGTGTTCGACGCTTTCAGACACAGATTCTTCCTTGTTTTAAAAGCAAATTGCTATTTTTCGAGCGGTAAAACAATGATGAAACGGGCACCCAGCTTTTTATCCGGTTCCTTGTCGGAATAGATATTCTCTGCTGTCAAAGTACCATTATGGGCTTCGATAATCTGGCGGCTGATCGAAAGCCCGAGGCCCGAATTTTTCCCGAAGGATTCAGCACCTGGCCGATCGGTATAAAAACGTTCGAAAATCCGGTCTATCTTTTCGGCACGGATACCGGGTCCGTTATCTTCGACCGTCAATACGAGTTTAGAACCTTCCGCATGCATCGCAAGTTTTATCTTCCCGTTTTCATGCGGAATAAACGAGCGGGCATTTTCAATCAAATTGGAAACGACTTGTCCGAGCCGCAGATCATGACCGGCAACAATATATTTTTTACCACCGCTACGCGGCTTTATATCAAGTTCGATTGTTGCCGAAACTTTGTTGCGACGAACCTCTCGCGAAGCTCTCACAATATTTTCAAGCATAGCAACCATGTCCACCTTGTCGGATGTCTCACGCGCAAGTTCCGCGTCAAGGCGTGATGCATCGGAAATATCGGTAATGAGACGATCAAGGCGGCGCACATCCTGCTGGATAATATCAAAAAGCCGTTCGCGCGCCTCATGCGTTTTGGCGAGCGGCAAGGTTTCCACCGCACTTCTGAGCGACGTTAGCGGATTTTTCAATTCGTGGCTGACATCGGCTGCAAATTGTTCGATTGCTTCGATACGGGTATAGAGCGCATCGGTCATATCGCGGATTGATGTTGACAAATGCCCGACTTCATCTTGCCTGTCCGAAAAATCCGGAATTTCAACGCGCTTGTTGGTGCCATGACGGACACGATCGGCTGCTGCCGACAATTTGCGCAAAGGATTGGCTATCGTATAAGCAAGAAACAGCGAGAGGACCAGAAGCACAGCCGCAACCACCGCAAAAACTTTAAAAATTGCCAGCCGCTCCGCCGTGACAATATTGTCAATATCGGATCCGGCTGTCGACAACAACAAAACGCCGACTACAGAATGATAACGCTGCACCGGAACAGCGACAGAAACAACCAACTCGCCTTGTGAATTCCGCCTTTGGGCTGTTGCCAGAATTCCGTTCATAGCTTTGACAACTTCCGGATAGACAGCACCGTTTCCACCAAGCTGGTCTTTGTCAACAGCTATATCATTGCCGTAAATCGTGTTGGTGAGCCAGTTTCTGAACCGTTCGATAAGACCAGGCTTATCTTCAGCAATTGGAGGAAGGTTATAACTTAAAACCTGACCACTTGAATAGAGCACCATTGAATCGAGAAGCAGGTTGGCATCCCGATCGTAAATACGGGCACGTGTTGTCTCCGGCGAAATGACATTGCGCAATAGTGGCGCAACACGTTCCGGATTAATCGGGAAATCCCAATTATCTGTCGATTCCGCTTTCGGAGTGATACTCTGTCCGGCTTGCAACTCCATGAGTTTTTCTGGATCAATCAGAATCGAATTGGTGTCAACCGTTGCCGAAGCGGCAATTGCACCGGCAATAATCTTGCCTTGTGTGCGCAATGACTCGATCTTGGCATCAATCAAGCCATCCCGAAACTGGTTGAGATACATAATGCCGACAACAAGCACACAAAGAGCTGCAAGGTTGAGAATAACTATACGGCGTGTCAGACTTGAAAAGAGAAGTTGTTCGAAAAGATAGTGGCCACGCCTGCGCAAGCGCCCGAAACGGGTTGTCTTGCGGGAATGTTGCCCCTTTTTCGTCTTTTCCTCTGTGCCCGCTGTTGCTTCCTCGGAAACCATCCGGTCGCCCGCACCTTTCAGAACAAAACCATATGCCAGAACATATGGTTTTGCCGACTGTTAAAAACTGAACTATCCCGCACCCCACCAAATAACCGGCTTTGAAGAGCGGGATAATCGTTACACTTTATTACCTGTTTTATACCTCGCGAAACCGGTAGCCAACTCCGTAAAGAGTTTCAATCATTTCAAACTCGTTATCAACCTGCTTGAACTTTTTACGCAGCCTTTTGATATGGCTGTCAATGGTGCGGTCATCAACATAGACCTGATCATCATAAGCAGCGTCCATCAGCGAATCACGACTTTTGACAACGCCGGGGCGCTGGGCAAGCGCTTGCAAAATAAGAAACTCGGTCACTGTCAGAATGACCGGTTCACCTTTCCATGTGCAGGTATGGCGCTCCTGATCCATAACAAGATCGCCCCGTTCGATAGAGGTTGCGGCCTGCGCATTGGCTTTTACAGGTTCACCGCGCGCTGCTGCACGCCTTAGAACCGCCTTGACACGTTCAACAAGAAGGCGTTGTGAAAACGGCTTGGTAATAAAATCGTCAGCACCCATTTTCAAACCGAAAAGCTCGTCGATCTCGTCGTCCTTCGAGGTGAGAAAGATCACCGGCAAATCCGATTTCTGGCGTAAGCGCCGCAACAATTCCATGCCATCCATACGCGGCATCTTGATATCGAAGATAGCAAGATTGGGTGGACGCGCCATCAGGCCTTCAAGCGCCGAAGCACCATCCGTATAGGTCTCGACACGGTAGCCTTCCGATTCCAGGGCTATCGACACTGATGTCAGAATGTTGCGATCGTCATCGACAAGTGCAATTGTCTGTGTCGTGGTTGCAATATCTTTCATAGTTTTCCGACTCTTTCTCGCGGTTTTTTATTTTTGGAACGTTTCTTTAAAACCTTCGAAACATCCACATTCGTTATTAAACATACATTTTCTTTATATGGGTGTTGCAAACACTTTTGCAAAACAAATGTGGTACAAATTGTGGCAAAGCCTCGAAAGTCTTTGATTTACTGAGGAAAAACACCTTTTCCGCTTTTGGTTTTGTAAACGCCAAACAACGCTTGAAGTTTCATTAACTCAATTTTTAAAAAAATTAAATTTCTTTAAATCGATTAAATATTTGATATTTAATATGTTTTCTGATTTTAGGAGGGGACACTCACAATCGTGTGGGGCATTTTTGCTTCGAAAGGCAATAGCGGAGGTACTATGAAAGAGACTGGTATATTCAATCCAAAGGCTTCACTCAAAAGCTTCGGTTTTAAAGATCTGGGCAATGTTTATTATAATTTTAAACCGCCTTTTCTTTATGAAGAAGCAATTCGTCGCAATGAAGCGAAATTGACAGCCGAGGGAGCGCTTGTTGCCTATACAGGCCAATTTACGGGTCGTTCAGCAAAAGACAAGTTTATCGTTCGCACAAAAGAGACCGAACCCAATATCTGGTGGGACAACAACAAGCCGATGAGTCAGGAACATTTCGACCAGTTGTTTGCCGATTTTGTCGAACATGCAAAAGGGCGCGACCTGTTTGTTGAAGATCTTATCGGTGGCGCAGATCATGAAAACTCCATCAGAGCTCGCGTTGCCTCCGAATATGCATGGCATGCCGTTTTCATCCGCAACCTCCTCATCCGTCCGGATGAAAAGGCTCTGGAATCCTATGTTCCGCAGATGACCATTATCAATCTGCCGTCTTTCCGTGCCGATCCGAAGCGCCATGGAACACGCTCCGAGACAGTGATTGCTTGCGATCTTACCCGTCTTATTGTTCTGATTGGCGGTACATCCTATGCCGGTGAAATGAAAAAATCGGTCTTCACCGCACTGAATTATATTTTGCCGGAAAAAGGCGTTATGCCGATGCACTCTTCAGCCAATGAAGGGCCAAAAGGCGATACCGCTGTTTTCTTCGGGCTTTCAGGGACCGGCAAGACAACGCTTTCGGCCGATGCAAGCCGCACATTGATCGGCGATGACGAACACGGTTGGGGCAATGACGGCGTCTTCAATTTTGAAGGCGGTTGTTATGCCAAGGTCATCCGGCTCTCTGCTGAAGCGGAACCGGTTATCTATTCCACAACCCAGCGTTTCGGTACCATTCTTGAAAACGTTGTCCTCGACAAAGACCGCGAACCCGATTTCAATGACGGTTCTCTGACTGAAAATACCCGTGCCGCCTATCCGATCTATTTTGTCGATAATGCAAGTAAAACCGGTAAGGGTGGACAGCCGAAAAACATCATCATGCTGACTGCCGATGCTTTTGGCGTTATTCCGCCAATTGCCAAACTCACGCCGGCACAAGCCATGTACCACTTCCTGTCCGGCTATACAGCCAAGGTCGCAGGTACCGAAAAAGGCGTAACCGAACCGGAGGCAACGTTCTCGACATGCTTCGGCGCGCCATTCATGCCGCGTCATCCTTCTGTTTATGGTAATTTGTTGCGCAAGAAAATCGCCGAACACCATGTTGATTGCTGGCTCATCAATACCGGTTGGACCGGTGGTCCTTACGGTGTTGGCAGCCGTATGCCGATCAAGGCAACCCGCGCATTGCTGAACGCTGCATTGGACGGTTCGCTCAAAAATGTCGAATTCCGCAAAGACGAGAATTTCGGCTTTATGGTACCGAAGGCCGTTGCCGGAGTGGATTCGAAAATTCTTGACCCGCGTTCGACGTGGAAAGACAAAGCTGCCTATGACGAACAGGTCAAGAAACTTGCTGGCATGTTCATCAAAAACTTCGAGAAATTCATTCCGCATGTCGATGATGAAGTGAAAAACGCAGCCCCTAAGGCCTGAGTTCAAAAATAATCAAATGAAAGCCCGGTTCTTGTAACCGGGCTTTTTTATTGGCGCATCCACGTTATAATTGCAAAAATGGATAGCGAAAAAGGCGAACTTTTTATCAGTGCAAAAATCCGCATACGCGAAAGCGATATAGCGGAAAATTTTATTCGTGCTTCGGGACCTGGCGGGCAGAACGTCAACAAGGTTGCGACGGCTGTACAATTACGCTATTTTGCTTATCGGGCAGGCCTTCCCCACGATATATTCACCCGCCTCATAAAACTTGCCGGACAAAAAGCGACGAAAGACGGCGAAATTCTCATCGAAGCATCGCGTTTTCGATTACAGGAAAAAAATCGGCAAGATGCGCGTGCAAGACTTGTTTCACTTGTCAAAAAAGCGGCTGAACCACCGCCGCCAAAACGACGGAAAACAAAACCGACCAAAGGGTCGATCGAACGAAGATTGAAAGCCAAAAACATTCGTTCAGAGGTGAAAAAGGCTCGTTCAAAAGTAACTCCGGATTGAAATTTAAATTCCTGCTCTATGTCTTTCATTGAAAGCCGGAACACGGGTTTCCCCTCTAACAATGTGCCGCTCCCTCTTCAAAAGGGCAAGACGCGCATTTTCTTGAAAGGAGAATGCAATGGGACTTTTTAATTTCGTAAAATCGGTTGGTGAAAAACTTGGGCTCGGGGAACAAGCCCCTGATGCACAAAGCATTAAAACAGCTTTGGATGGCCTTAATCTTGGAACAGAAAACGTTAAAGTCGCGGTCGAGAACGGCAAAGCAATTCTGACCGGTGCTGTCAAAGATCAGGCAACACTTGAAAAAGCCATTCTTGCGGTTGGCAACCTTCACAGCATTGAATCGGTCAATACCGATAATCTCAAAGTAGAGAATGGCCAAAAATCGGCAAGCAACCAAACGGCACAAGCGGGCACTTCGCAAACATCTTCAAACCCCACATCTACACAATCGTCTGGTTCACAATCGACAGAACCACATTTTTATGAAGTAAAAAAGGGTGACACTTTGTGGAAAATTGCCGAAGAAGTTTATGGCAAAGGTCATGGCGACAAAAACAAGATTATTTTCGAGGCAAATAAGCCTATGTTGAAATCGCCTGAAAAAATCTTCCCCGGTCAAAAGCTGCGCATTCCCGACCTTAATCAGGCCTGATTATTTTATTACACCACACCCCACACCCCACACCCCACGCATCCCGAAAAGTGTGAAACGGTTTTCGGCCAAGATGCGTGGGCACTCAAAAACACATCCCGAAAAGTGTGGAACCATTTTTAGGAAACGAAGAGAGGGTAATCTTCCCCTACCCGACTAGTATATGAATCTTGTCACATAGGATAGCAGGATGCTCCAAGGAAAAGTGTGAAGCGGTTTTCAAAAAGCTATTGGGAAATCGCACACGTCTGAAAAATTGCCCTATACAAGCTTTTAAAAACAGTTCTCTCCCGAAAATTTCTTAAGGCCAATATCACCTTAATGAGCCGTGCTGATAATTTTTTTTCCTACACAATAGCCGGATTTGAACCGCCAATAGCCATATGAATTTTGCCCGACATGGCTGGCGGCAGGTTTTCAACAGATGTGTTTTTCAGCCATTATATCAATTTTACTATCCTCTGTTTGCTTATAAAAAAACGTTACAGGCAATTTGTTCGTTCGCTACTCACAGCTTCATGCGGTATTTTTAAAAGGGACTAGTTCGGCTTGAAGATCGGACAAGGCGAATGTTGCTCGGCATCTTGAAGAGCGGTCACAGTCTGTTTATTTTCAAAGAATGGATTTTTATGGCTTTGATTATTTTCCGAACTATTTCAATCGCACCGATCAGGAAAAACTGGTTGATGAGGTGAGAGAAATTGTCCGGCAAGCGCCATTATTTGTTCCCAGAATGCCGAAAACCGGAAAGCCGATGAGTGTTCGGCAGACCAATTGCGGAAAACTGGGCTGGGTCACCGATAAAGATAGCGGCTATCGTTATCAGGAAACGCATCCTCAAACGCAAAAACCTTGGCCGGAAATTCCCCGACAACTTCAGGAATTATGGCAAAAATTATCCGGATTTGGCGCTCCGCCGGAAGCCTGCCTCATTAATTTTTATGCGCCGGACGCACGCATGGGAATGCATCAGGACAAGGATGAGGGAGAACTTGCCGCTCCGGTCATTTCAGTATCCTTGGGCGATACATGTCTCTTTCGTGTCGGAACGCCAGTCAAAGGCGGGAAAACCCATTCATTACGGCTGAATAGCGGCGATGTTATTATATTCGGCGGCGATATGCGTCTTGCATTTCATGGAGTTGACCGGATTTATCCGGAAACTTCTACACTTTTGAAAGTTCCCGGCCGTATCAATTTGACTTTGCGACGTATTACGCCTGTCGGGTAAAATAGAAATATTGCTGGCAAGGCTTGCTTCCTGAAAGCTGTCACTTGCCTATCATGGAATAGCGTTTCACGTGAAAACTGCTCTTTATAACGTCTTTAAATTGGCGATTATTTTTAAAAACTTGAATAAAAATCTCGATCAACAAAAATGCGTGACGGATTTCCACCACGCATTTTATTTTTTCGTGAAAACTTTAATTCTAAAAGCGGTCTTTTAATGATGTTGATGTTCTTCGTGATTGGCAGGCATTGAATCCGGTGCCTGTGCACCAATACCCGAAACAGTAAAGACGACATCGACAGTGCCGGCTTTTTCAAAAACCATTTTTGCCTTGAATTTGTCACCCTTGTTCAAGGTTTTGTCAAGATCCATAAACATGACGTGGAAACTGCCCGGTTTGAATTCGACTGTTCCACCGGCCGGAATGACCACGCCATCCGCCTGATGACGCATCTTCATGACACCGTCAGCCATTTCCATTGAATGGATTTGTGCTTTGTCGGACAATTCTGATGAGAGAGACACCAGCCTATCGGCTTCTTTCCCATGATTGACAATGGTAAAGAAACCACCGGCAACTTTTGCCCCATTCGGGGTTGCGCGTGCCCAAACATTGGTAATTTCGATATCACCAATTTTATACTCGTTGGCAAAAGCACTACCGAGCGAAAAGGTTAGAAACAAACAGGCAAAAGCTGCCAGAACAGCAAAGCTTGTCCTGATCAAATTCGAGAATTTTTGAAAAGCGTAAGACATATATAACTCCTGATATTTAAAACATAAATTCGTGTTGAAGATGCTTATGATCATTTGCCGAATATCTTTGCTTAACCGGATGAACGGAATTGGAAATTGGCAAGTGATGGTAAATTGGCTCAGGAAATTATATGGGGCGGAGAACGCGCATCATAAACAAATAATGGCCGCTCGCAGGGAAGCAACAAAACCCGAATGACAGCCATCGCCTCGCTTGAACACTTGGATGTTTCAAGAACAACATTAACCGGTCCGGATATTTGAAGGGCCGCAGAAAGGATACACCCACCAATGCAACAAGCGGGGACAGGAAAATGACCTTGGGCTGAACGATCTTTTCCTGTTGGGGACGCGCAAATAATGCCGCCATAAGCATCGCGCACAGCGTATTTGTCAAACACACCGGCTTTTGCCATGACAACTGATTGAATTGTCATCACGGCAACGAGCACAAATATAAAAAATTGATGCTTTACCGACTGCATCAGCTGACCCGGTGTTCTCTCGCCATTTTCATGGTTAAGAGGCCTAGAATGCAGTAAAAGTGAGCGTTGTCAAAGACCGCGTGATGCCGGGTATATCAAGAATATTGTCATTGATGAATTTACCGATATCCTTGCCTTCTTCGATGTAGATTTTTGCCAGAAGCTCGAATTCACCACTTGTGGAATAGAGTTCCGAAACAATCTCGCGTTCATAAAGTATGTCGGCAACATCGTAAGCTGTACCCGGTGCACACTGCAACTGGATAAATATTGGCTTCATGTTCATTCTCCTTTAGCCAAACAAACACATGAAATCGAGAAGAAATCAACATAGTTTCTTCGTTCGAGAGATGAAAACATGTTCATCGAGGGTCTCGCGCTGGAAAATACGTCTGTAGGCACGTCAATTTACGATAGGATAATTTATTAAACGATTTCGTCCGGATTTTATTGGGTTAGATTAAAAAAAATAAATATTTTTGCCTAAAAAACTTAACACAAATTCCGATATTCAATTTAAAGTTTAAAATTTGATTTTAATAGTGAGATCAAGCCCAATGAATTAATAATTCACGACTAAACATATTTTATATAAATATTATTATGTTAACGGATTTTGAATTCCCTATTCATAATTTATATTGAATATTAAACTTTAAAATCAATTGCACCTATTTCCACAATCGTTTATTCTCGGGCTTTCCAATGCCGGATAGGGAATTGCCATGATACCACCCATTCCTGTGCAACTTTATGTCACGGTAGCAGCAGCTACAGAGCTGACCAACCGTCGTGCAAAAAATCTTGATGGTGATTCAAGTTCCGATACGCTTGCAGAAACATTCAATGCTGTAACACCGAGTACCTCTTCACAGGCCGAAAATGGCGCACGTCAAGTTGCCAATCGCTTCAAACCTCTGGATAACCAGAAAAGTGCCGAAGAGATCGAGGATGAAGAAGAAAAGCTTCTCTATGTTCTTTCCGAAAAATTCGGCCTTGAAAAACCGCATGGTTTGCCAATTCAGGAAGCCGCAGCCTATTTGAAAGAAATTCTCTATTCTCCCCGAACTAGTTATGATCTTCGGGCCGTTGAAAAAGACTTCGGATTTGACCTTATCGGTATTTCATTGAAAGATTTTCTTGATGCTATGATTGATAGCGACAGCGATGCAGCCGCACGTGTAAGCACTGCTCTTAAAGCCTTTCTCAACTCGCAAGAAAAAGAGTTCAAGCAAACGCATTTGAGTGAGGACCTCACCGCCAATCCGGAAGATGATCAGGATCCGGGGATATATTCGCCATTCAGGAAATGATATTTGGTAATTGACTAAAATAAATAAATCGAAAAGCCTATTTCGGGATTTCGGATTAAAATTAGGCCAATATTAGCCGGAATGAATTTTAGTGAATTGTTGGGGCGGATAGTTCCTTTTTTTCTCGGCTATGTATCTTCAGCCTTTTCTGAACCGGATACGTGCCGAACGTTCGATCGCCGCAACAGTCAAATCTTCAAGCTCGAACTGCTCACGTAAAATTTGTAAGAACATCAATTCTTCCTGCCTGACATCAAGATCGCTTGCCGCAATTTCGACGGCGAGAGCATAAGCAGTATCCCGAAGCTTTGGCGAAAGTGCCTTGCCGGTCACTTCAATTATTTGTTCAATTCCATCTTCATGGGCGAGATAAGAACAACATTGTGCAGCCAATTGATCAAGCCGCTTCCGGTCGAACCCTTTAAAAACCGGCAAACGCGCAACAATTTCGCTAATCAATTTCAATTCATCGTCGCTCACCGCTGCGTCCGCCGCAGAGGTTGTGACCATGATATATATCAACGCTTCTTGTGCTGTCAGTTTTTCCATCAGTTCCTCTCTTTTTTACTCTCTTCGTTTACGGTTTTTTCCGGTTTTTTTCTTACAATGATTGACGAAAAGCTGTTTGAGCCATAGAGCTTTCTTAAACGATTCAAATTCAGGATAAAACCCCCATGGCAACAGACAATTTCGTGGCAGAAAATCTTAATCAGGATGTCATTGATGCGGCAGCCCAATCCAGAGCATGGCCTTTCGAAGAAGCGCGCAAGATTGTCAAACGTTACGAAAAAAAGGGTTACCCTGATACGGTGATGTTCGAGACGGGCTATGGGCCGTCCGGTTTGCCGCATATCGGAACTTTCGGTGAAGTTGCGCGCACAACAATGGTGCGCCACGCTTTTCATGTGTTGACGGAAAACAAAGTCAAAACCAAATTGTTATGTTTTTCCGACGATATGGACGGATTGCGCAAAGTACCCGAAAATGTACCCAACCGTGCGTTGATGGAGACTTATCTCGGAAAACCTTTAACGCGGGTGCCCGACCCGTTTACGAAAGATTATCCCTCTTTTGGCGCTGCCAATAATGCGCGGCTTCGCGCTTTTCTTGACCGTTTCGGCTTCAATTACGAATTTGCCAGCGCGACCGATTATTATACTTCGGGACGTTTCGATGAAACGCTCCTTAAAATGCTTGCCAATTATGATAAGATCATGGCTGTCATTGTTCCCACATTGGGTGAAGAACGGCGCGCGACCTATTCGCCATTTTTGCCGATTTCTCCTGTCTCGGGTAAAGTTTTGCAAGTTGCGATGATTGCCCATGATGCCAAAAAGGGCACTGTTACCTATATAGAGCCGGAAACCGGTGAAAGAATTGAAACCGAAGTTACCGGCGGCAAGGTCAAATGCCAATGGAAAGCCGATTGGGCTATGCGCTGGACAGCTTTGGGCATCGACTATGAAATGGCTGGCAAAGATCTGATTGATTCTGTGGCTTTGTCTTCAAAAATTTGTCGTATCCTTGGCGGAACACCGCCGGAAGGCTTCAACTACGAGCTGTTTCTGGATGACAAAGGACAAAAGATTTCAAAATCGAAAGGTAATGGCCTGACAATTGACGAATGGCTCACCTATGCGCCCACGTCAAGCCTTGGCCTTTACATGTATCAGAAACCGAAAACTGCCAAGCGGCTTTATTTCGATGTGATACCGAAAGCTGTTGACGAATATTACAGTTTTCTTTCTGCCTACCCAAAACAAAGCTGGAAAGACCGGCTTAACAATCCTGTCTGGCATATGCATAATGGCAACCCGCCCAAAGTGGATTTGCCGGTACCTTTTGCCATGTTGCTCAATCTGGTCAGTGCATCGAATGCCGAAAATGCCGATGTCCTATGGGGCTTTATTTCGCGTTATGCCAAGGGTGCTACACCTGAAAACCAGCCCGAACTTAACAGTCTTGTCGGTTTTGCCATTCGCTATTTCAATGATTTCGTCAAGCCAACGAAAAAATTCCGTGCACCGGATGCTGTCGAACGTGAAACTTTGGAAAAAATTGACAAAACCCTTGCACACTTGCCAGAAGATGCCGATGCTCACACCATCCAGAATGCACTTCTCGATATTGGTCGTGTGACAGAGCGCTATCAGGACCACAACAAAAAAAGCCCTGACGGGGGGCCCGGTGTTTCTGTTTCATTTTTCCAAATGCTTTATGAAGTTCTGATTGGTCAGGAACGGGGACCGCGTTTCGGCTCCTTCATTGCCCTTTATGGCATTAATGAAACGCGGAGCTTGATTGCCGATGCGCTCGCCGGAAAACTCGTCAACGAATAAAAGAGGTCGAAACCCATCTTAGAAAAGGGGCTTTTCGCCCCTTTGATGATGATTTTGAAACAATCCGGTACAATTCTTGAAGACAAACTTCAAGCTTGCTGCAAATTTATTGAAAATTTTTAGATAAAGGACACAAATTCCTCACTCTTTTTTAAAAAAAGAGGTAAAAGAAGCGGAATTTTATTATCGACCAGCCGGTTATAAAAATAAACGGATCGCACGGATAACGAAGTAACAGGAGTGAGTTATGAACGAGGCACAAGAGGTCGCGCGGCGCCGTACATTTGCTATTATCGCGCACCCTGATGCCGGTAAGACAACCTTGACCGAAAAATTGTTATTGTTCGGCGGTGCTATCCAGCTTGCAGGTGAAGTCAAGGCCAAGAAAGACCGTATCCAGACGCGTTCCGACTGGATGAAAATCGAACGCGAGCGCGGTATTTCGGTTGTCACCTCGGTAATGACATTCGAATATGAAGACCACATATTCAATCTGCTTGATACACCCGGTCACGAAGACTTTGCCGATGATACCTACCGCACACTGACGGCTGTCGATAGCGCTGTCATGGTTCTTGATGGAGCGCGCGGTATCGAACCCAGAACATTGAAACTGTTCGAAGTCTGCCGCATGCGCGACATTCCGATTGTGACGTTCGTTAACAAAATGGATAGGGAGGCACTCGACCCATTAGAGATATTGGACGAGATAGAAGACAAGCTTGCTCTTGATACAGCCCCTGTTACATGGCCAATCGGCTCGGGCAAAAATTTTGCAGGAAGTTTTGACCTTCATAACAATCTTGTACGCCAGAAAGACGAAGAAAAAACCCCGCGCCCTGTCAAAGGGCCTGAAGAAGCAGCTCTATTGCTGCCCGAACATGATCGTGCGGCTTTTGTTGAAGGCGTTGTTCTTGCGCGTGACGCATGTAAAAGATTTGACTTGAAATCGTTCCGTGAAGGCCAAATGACTCCGGTCTATTTCGGTTCGGCTTTGAAGAATTATGGCGTGCGTGATCTTATCGACGCTCTTGTTGCCTATGGTCCAAGTCCGCGTGCGCAAGTTGCCGATACGCGCATTGTCGAGGCGACAGAGCCGAAAATGACCGGTTTTGTTTTCAAAATACAAGCCAATATGGACCCAAATCACCGCGATCGCATTGCGTTTTTGCGCGTTTGTTCGGGAATTCTATCCCGCGGCATGAAAGCAAAACTCGTGCGTACCGGAAAACCCATGACTTTATCGGCACCGCAATTTTTCTTTGCCCGCTCCCGCCAGATTGCCGATGAAGCCTATGCCGGCGACGTTGTAGGAATTCCGAACCACGGAACATTACGCATTGGCGATACTCTGACAGAAGGCGAAGACATTCTTTTCAAAGGCGTTCCGAATTTTGCTCCGGAAATTTTGCGCCGTGTTCGTCTCGGTGACCCGATGAAGGCAAAGAAACTTAAAGAAGCTTTGCAACAAATGGCTGAAGAAGGTGTTGTACAGCTCTTTATGCCTGACGATGGTTCGCCGTCGATTGTCGGTGTTATCGGTGCGCTGCAAATTGATGTTCTAACAGAACGGCTGAAAGTGGAATATTCTCTTCCTGTCGGTTTTGAACCGGCGCGCTTTACTGTATGCCGCTGGATCTCGGCCGATAACAAAGAGGATCTTGAGAAATTTATTGCGACACACCGTGATGCTATTGCATCCGATCTCGACGGCGATCCGGTATTTCTCGCAGAAAACAATTTTTCGCTCAATTATGAAGCGGAACGAGCACCAAAAATCAAATTTGCAACAATCAAAGATTATCAGATACGGAGCGCCTGACCGGCATGAGTAAGATTTAAAGAACTGCCGGTCCGGATTTTTCGAGCATTCGCATAGCTCGCGTTTTGGAATATGCAAACTTGCTTCGAGCCGCCCGATAATAATTTCCCTTAAATTTCCATTTCTTGATAATGGTCAATGAACTAAATCAAGGACAAAGGAAAACGCAACCGGACGTCGTTGATTATTTCGATCAAGATTGTTTAAAATTTTTCATCGCTTTGAAAAATTCTTCAAAATTGATATCCAGAAAATCGAGAAGCGTTATCAATCTTGATACAGCAATCCTGTCGGCCCCTTTTTCATATTTCTGTATTTGTTGGGGACTAATACCCGCAACTGACGCCAATTGCATTTGGGTAATGCCATTTTTCTTACGAAAATGACGCAACAAGCTACCGATTTTCAGATCACTTTGTATTTCATTCTGCTTTAATGTTTGAATATTATCTGAGGAAACGTTAAAGGCAATTCCCATATCATTCATCATCAACTCATCCCGCAAAAATTGGGATTATGTAATTTTGATAAGTCCACCGAATTATCACATACATAAGTGCCCAAGTTTGTTTAAAATAGATACTCTATTAAAAGGAATTTACACGACCGCCCCCCAAGTTCGATCGTTACTGCTCAATTCAGGTTCACCGGGCAAAGCTCATAATGAACCTGAAGTCTCTATCGTCATGGCAGAATAACTCCAGCCATAGAAGTAAGAGATATACTAAAAATGAGAAATAATACAATAATGAAAGAAAATAAACCTAAAATTCTTAAAATTTTTCTCGAATTAGATTTTTTTACCCGCGCTCTTTCATCCCCGGTTGCCTCACATTCTTGTTATTCTGAAATTTCGGACGATTTTGACTGCTAAAAAATGAGCGGTTATTATTTTTGCGGGGTCGTTTTTATAAAATATTTCTAAAAACTGGGTGAATAATGGTTATTCCCATTTAGGCTGTCCGTTTTTAAGGCGAAATGCCGCAATTTTTCTCTCCCAAATCAATTGCGTCGGAACAATTTTTTGCCGACAAGCCAACACGAAAATTTGAGAGCCAAAACTATAAACGAGAAACGGATAGCAGAAATACAAAAACGGCACCAAATGAATTGGATGCCGTTTTTATTAAAATAAATTCTACGGACTTATTTTACGCCGTCTTTAATCCAGTCTGCCAAACGGCTTTTGGGAGCCGCACCCACCATATTGGAGACGATTTCCCCATTATTGAACAATAATAATGTCGGAATTGAACGGACACCGAATTGCGTTGCAAGTTCCGGATTTTCGTCAATATTGATTTTTGCAACTTTGACCTTACCCTGTAACTCGGTAGCAATTTCTTCAAGCGAGGGCGCTATCATTTTACACGGACCGCACCATTCAGCCCAGAAGTCTACAACAACAGGTTCTGCCGACTTTAGCACGTCATTTTCAAAATTGCTTGTATCGACTTTTACAGTGCTCATTGATCTTTCCTTTGTGATTCCAATTTGCCTAAATTTGGCGTGCCAGACCGATTCCGTCAAGAGCAAGCTTTTTCAACCATTATCCTACCGGTAAATTACTTTTTTCTTTATTGATTATAAAATCAAGTTTTTTGCCGTCGAGTTCAAAAACTTTCGGTCCGTCACTGTAGATCAGCAATGTTCTGACGGTCTTATTCGGGTGAATACTCATCAATAGCGTTCGGTAAAGTGCCATTTGCAACATGTAGCTGTCGGGAATTTGCTGTTCGCGTTTGGGCGCACGACCGGTTTTGAAGTCACCCAGAACAATTGTGTCATCGCCATCATTGAGGCGGTCTATTTGTCCGGAAACGACGTATTTTTTGCCCCTTATTGTGACAGTTCCCATCAAAGTCACTTCGGCGCGCGCTTCTTTGGCAAACAAAGGGCGCAGTGCTTCATCATCCATAACCTTGAAGGTCTGGGTGAAAGCATCCTCTCTTTGTTCCTCGCTCCATTCAGTTGCAGCTTTTTCAAGATAGGCACGGGCAAGCCTTTGCCGGTCTTCCTCCTTTATTTGCGGCAAATACTGCAAAAGCCGGTGAATGATTGTCCCGCGTTCGATAGCAAATGAAGAATTTGCCGGTTTTTCTCCCAGAACCGGCGAAATCGTAACATTATTTTTTGCCGCCGGTGCATTCTCGTCAATGTCAAGTGAAGCACCTGAAGGGGTAAGCGGCTTAGGTAAATCGGTTTCAGGTTCCATGCGTTTATGGAAATAGGAAGGGAGAGGAAATGCGGGAACCGTTCTTTCTTCTTCAGCGGTTTTTGTTTCAACACTTGCGCGTTTGTCATCCACGCAATAACGCCATGCCTTGATGTCGGGTGAAGGGCCGGCAATTTCTTCAGAAACCGGTATCAACGCTTCGCTGACAAGTTCACTCCATGTCCCGCTAACAACATTCTTTCCCCGATAACCACAAACGATAAGGCGGTCTTCTGCCCGTGTCATACCAACGTAAAGTAGGCGCCTATATTCTTCTTCGGCTTTCAATTTTAACGTATTGATATAATTGTCACCGAATGATGTTTTGAACTCTTTTGCGGGCTGCCACAAAAAGCTCTTCTTGCCATGATCATCAATTTCGATGAATTTCGGTTCATGTTGCGCGTTCCAGATACGCGAACCAGAATCGACCAGAAAGACAATGGCACTTTCAAGCCCCTTTGCCGCATGAACAGTCATAATACGGACTTCTTCACGGTTCTGGTCGAGTTCACGTTTGATTTCCGGATCGGACAGCTTGATTGTTTCCAGAAAAGCCTGCAAACCGGGCAAACCGGTTTTCTGGATGGATAAAGTATAATCCATGAACGCATCAAGGACATCGCTTGCTTCCGAACCCAATCGCGCGAGAATTTTTGCCCGCCCCTGATCCTCGCTCAATATATGACTATAAAATTCATAGACAGGCGTTTTATCGGCAAGGTTTCTATATTTTTTGAGTAATGACAGAACAGTTGCAAATTCCGGCTTCTCTTCACTATGGGCTTCAAGGCTACTAAACAGGCTTCCTTCGCGGTTTATAGCAATCCGATAAAGATCATCTTCATCAAGTCCGAAGAGCGGGCTTTTCAAAACAGATGCAAGAGAAAGGTCATCCTGCGGTTGCAGAACAAATCGTGCGAGTGCCGTTAAATCACGCACGGCAATATGGCTTGCAAGACGCAAGCGGTCGGCACCGGCAACAGGAACATTGCGGTTTTTCAAAGCGCGCGCTAAAGCCGGAACAAATTGGTCGCGTTTTCTCACCAGCACCATAATATCACTGGCTTTGACTTCTCTTCCCTGACCAGGAAGCATTTCATGATGATGAAGCCAGTGGCTGATTGTCGTTGCTATCTCTTCGGCAAGGCGAACAGCCGGTGCATGAAGCTGGTCGACAGGCTTGCGCCAGTCTTCCGGTTCTTCCACATCTGTCGGCGCAATATTGTCCCAGATCACCACTTCACCGGGGTCGTTGCGGCGAACCGGCTCATGCACGGTTTTGATATTTTCGGCTGAAAGACCTTTATAATTTTCAGGTTTTTCAAATACCCGATCAACACTTTTTAAAACATCGGCTGTCGAACGGAAGGAGTAATTCAAACGGATGTGACCGAAAGACTTGCCAACGGCTTCGGCTTTTCTTTCGATAATACGACCATTCGTTGCAAAATCTTCCGGTACAGCGCCTTGGAAAGAATAGATCGACTGTTTTTCATCGCCAACAGCAAAAACAGTGCGGTTGACCTCTCTTTGTCCTTCTCCGACAAAAAATTCCTGTGCAAGAAGCTGGATTATTTGCCACTGGGAAGGGCTTGTATCCTGTGCTTCGTCAACCAGTATATGGTCAATGCCCCTATCCAGTTTATATTGCACCCATTGGCCCGCACCATCGCGTTTTAACAGATTAAGCGCCCGCTCGATCAAATCATCAAAATCAAGCAAACCTTCTGCTTTCTTCAAACTTTCATAACGTGCCAAAAGCCGGTAACAGAGCTGAAAAGCAGCCAAATTGAGCGGTACCAGTCGTACACGTCGCAATTTGTCGAGATAGAGAACGAGCTTTTCCTGACGCATTAACAGATCGTCTTCGAGCCATGGCAAAGCTTCCAGAAGTTTTTTTGACGCCAGCCTGGTTATTTTTCGCGGATTTCCACTGGTAAAATAGGCAAGTTCGATGAATTTTATGCTCTCGCTATTATCCGCCTTTTCTACAAGCTCCAATCTTTGAATAAATTCACGGGCAAAAGAGTGGCCGAGACTTTTGAATGCTTTAATCGTCTCCTCCGAATGAAGCGCCGTTTTACGGATTTCATCAGTGAGATTTTCTTCCGTATCATCCGGAGATATTTGTAATGCTTTTTCCAGAATAGGTTTGCCATCCGGTCCACTCACACGAGTAAGAAACGGACTTAATGCCTGCCGTTTTTCAATTGCTTCGTCTAACAGCGTAAAAAGTCCGCTTTCGCCCACAGTTTTCAAAACCAGCATCAAAGCGTCATGAAGAGAACTATTTTTTTGCAAATAAGCTTTTTCAAGCAGGTCACGACGCGCATTTTTTAAAAACTCATCACGCTTGAGATCGTCCATCATCTCGAAATGGCCGGCAATATTGGCTTCCAAAGGAAATTGGTGAAGCAGGCCTTCACAAAAAGCATGGATCGTCTGGATTTTTAACCCGCCCGGTGTTTCAAGAGCACGGGCAAAAAGTCTACGCGCTTCGTCAAGCCTTTTTGTATCGGGCTTTTTGCCCTCAAGCGCGACCAACACTTCTGTCAATTTGTCATCGTCAAGCTCTGTCCAACCGGAAAGAGTCTGGAAAATGCGCGTTTGCATGACAGCAGCAGCCGCTTTGGTATAAGTGAGGCACAAAATCCGCGCCGGTTCGGTGCCATTCAATAAAAGTCTGATAACCCGAAAAGTCAAAACATGCGTTTTGCCGGAGCCGGCATTGGCAGACACCCACGCACTGCTTTGCGGATTTGAAGCAGCCGTCTGATTTTTGATGGCATCT
The DNA here is from genome assembly GCF_016100455.1 of Bartonella sp. M0283. Lineage (NCBI taxonomy): Bacteria > Pseudomonadati > Pseudomonadota > Alphaproteobacteria > Hyphomicrobiales > Bartonellaceae > Bartonella > Bartonella sp. M0283. The sequence continues at coordinate 2,085,356 of NZ_JACFSK010000001.1, forward strand.
TCAGGAATTTCACGTTTGGTCATTCTTCACCTGCCGTATCAGAACCGGCCGACCATTCAAGAACCCGCGCCAAATGGTCATAATCACCTTCATAAGTGGTCAAAGGTGGCATTGCTCGCGACAAATAGCCATGGGCGGGATTTTGATAATATTCCACCAGTTCACCTAATCTTGCCCATGCTTCTTCGGAAAGTTCGATTGCGGTTTTTTTGGCCGATAAAGAGATGCGCTCTTCTTTTACTTCTCCGTGGGCACTCAAACGGATATAGGCAAGTTCGGACGGTTTGATATTTTTAAGCGGAACAAAGGCATTGCGCGACAAAAGAGCTGCTTCCAACGCCAATTGCGGTGCCATGAGTGTTGCCGCCTGTTTCACGGAAGGAGTCGAGCCGGTTTTAAAATCAAGAATTTCGGCAAAATGCCCGTCCAACACATCAATGCGGTCGGCGCGCCCTGAAAGGGTTGCTCCTTCCGGCACAATATGAACCGGACGGGCCGAAATTTCGACATATCTTTCGCGTGGAGAAAGGCCTTTTTCCCAAGCGATGATTGACGGCGCGAGAATTTCAAAACGCGGCCACCATATAGCTTCAACATCAAGGGGAAGTTGCATCCGGTCAAATTCGGCACGCGCAATTTCAAGAAATTTTTGCAGTGCATCCGGTTTTTCCGGATCAATTTTCAGCAATGAAAAGCCCGCAACAATTGCATGATAAAGTGTGCCACGTTCGGCAACCGACGGATCGTGGATAAGGTCATCAAGCGGCTTCAGGCGCAAAACTTTTCTAGCGTAAATTGCATAAGGGTCGCGGCGTAATGTTTCAATTTCGGTAACAGAAAAATGTTTCGGACGTTGCTTCAATGGGGGGGTGGGGCATGGGCGCGCAATAAAATCGACATTTTTGCGACGATCGAGTTCCCGCGCCCAGTGGACAAAAACCCCGCCATGAGCACGCATATCGGCGCTCGCTTTGGCGCCCACAACGGTTTCCAGCCTTTGTAACCAGCGCGACGGCACAGAAGGGGCATTATCAACTCTCAATGCCCTGCTCATAATGACTTTATCCATGCCCATAGCCATCTGGAAATCATGGGCAGCCAAACCGATCCGGCGCTCCGGAGGGTCAAGGGTCAAAGTCATCTTCATTGGCCGCGACATGAACGGGTCATTGCGAGCTGTCGCTGGCCACGAGCCTTCATTCAACCCCCCGATGACCATTGTATCAACCGTTTGCAAACGCGATTCCAGAGCGCCCCAGATAAAAAGACGGGGATGACCACCGGCAGAGGGGCTGACCGAACGTGCGGCCATCAAAGCTTCAAGAATAGCCGGCCATTCGGAAATGTCGAACGTAATGCCGGATTGATCGGCAACAAGATCACGCAGCAAAGATATAATGGCTTTTCCTGCTTCACCTGCATAAAGCGCGTGAAACGAGCCTTGCTCGTTTGCCCCGAAATTTTCCAAAACTTCAGTCGTGGCACGAGCAACTTCGTTCACCGACTGCGGTTCGCTTTTTGCCATCAAGGTCACCAATGGCTGAACGGCTTTCACCAGTGAAGACGCAAGATTTCTTGCTTCCTCGATCATATCGGTATCGATATCGCCCGTTTCGTTTTCATCTGTTGTGAGAGCAAGAAGACGCTCTTCAACAAACTGCTCACAGGTTGCAATATTGATTCGTCCGGTTCCCCCTCTTAATGCAAAGAGCTCGAAACGTTCGGCAATTTTTCGTAAAGCTCCGCGTTCATATCCAAGCGATGTCAATGGGTGTTTGAGAAGCGACAGGAAAGCCACCGGATCACCGGGTTGGAACAAAGTTTGTAAAATAAGCCGCAACAAAGTTGCCGGTAACACTTCGCTTAAAGGAACACCGCCGGAATCATTGGCCTCAATGCCGAAACGTTTGAGTTCGGCCACAACACGGCGGGCAAGATTTCTGTCCCCCGTCACAAGTGCGGCCGTTTTCTTTTTGTCTTCAATCGCTTGCCTCAGCGCAACTGCAATCGCCAAAGCCTCTTCACGCTCATTGGCAGCCTCGATCAAAGAGACATCGGCAAAAATTTCATCAAAACCATCGCGTTTCAATTGTGACCATGTGTCGGTGGTGACAGCCGGTCGCAATGCTTCGGATAAAATTGCAGCGCGTTTTTTCTTGTTTTCCGAAGGCGCCCCGATCTCGTCAACGACATTTCTCGTCAATTTCATGCGGTCGAACAATTTTTTGAAGCTATATTGCGGATGGCCGAAAATGGAGGGGTCGTCATGCGTTTCGTCAAGCGCCGCCCACTGGGCATCATCCATGGCAAGGTCAAGGCCGGGCAAGACAACCGCACCATTTTCCAATCCGCTTACCACTTTTAGCAAATCGGCAATGGCCGGAATCGAGCCATTGGAACCGGCCACAATAACCGGATCACGCGGTTTGTTACGCAAAAGTCTTTCGGTTTCCGCACGAATGGCCTGATTGCGCCATTCAGCCGGATTTATTTTTTGCCGCTCGGCAAGAATATCAGGCCAGGTTTTTGTTACAATTTCCAGAAAATCAAGTGTCACCTGCCACCATTCGGCGACCATATCGGGGGCGATATCTTCAAGTTTTGCCCAATCGGCGGACTCTGTCTCGACCTCGTCCATCAGACGGGCAAGATCTTCGGCAAGCCAGATCGCATCGGCTGTATTGGCCGGTATGATAATATCTTCGCTACCGAAGAGCGAGCGCACATGGGAAGGCAAATTCTCCCGCCACGGACGGATGAGACGCGCTAATAACAAGAGCCGTTCGACGTCGCCAATTTTCGGATTGAGCGACAAAGCTGCCGCTCCATTATCAAGGAAGAAAGCCGTATCTTCATCAACATCGCCCAAAGGGCGAATTGTCGGCAGGAAGCTTGAATGTGTCTTGCTCATCTCTACAAAACAGGAGCGCAGTGCGCGCGCGGCACGCCGTGTCGGAACATAGATAAGAGTATCTGCCAAAGCTTTCTGGATATTGCCGCCTTTGCCGAAATCTTTTATCAAGCGTCCCGAAAGAAGTGCATCAACAAAAGTTGGCAAAAACGGCGCACCGCTCGAAATCGAAAACAGCTTCGGCTTGTCTTTCACGCGATTTCCCCCCTTTGGCGCATCAGCTCCTCAACCCTGCCGATCATTGCAATTGTCCCGACAGTATACCAGTTGCCATCCAAAGGAAAACCATAAAGGCGACCACGGGCAATTGCTTCGTCAAAATAGAGGTTAAGCGATTGCGGTTCGATTTTTGCAAATGCAAATATTTTCGGATTTACAATAAGTGCGCCACCATAAATAACCGCTTCCGGTGCATTTGCAGGTGCACGAACAAGTTTTTGACCTTCACCAATCAGGAAATCACCTTTTTCCGGACCCGCTGCCTGCACGCGTTTAACCGTCATAAGCAACATATCCATTCTCTCGGGGTCAAAACGATTTGCCATTGCTTCAAGCGTTGGCGTGCCATGGTCGACCCAGAACGTATCAGCGTTAAGAACAAAAAACGGATTTTCTCCCAAAAGTGGCAAAGCTTTCACCACGCCTCCGGCCGAATCGAGAAGTTCCGCACGCTCGTCCGAAATGGTTACATGCGGTTTTTTACGGCTTTCGACATGACTTTCGATAGAATCGGCAAGATAATGGACATTAACCACCGCTTCCTCGACACCGGCTTGTTCAAGGGCGTCGAGAGCGCGGTTCAAAAGACTTCGACCGGCAATTTTTACCAGTGGTTTCGGTGTTTTGAAAGTCAATGGCCGCATGCGGGTGCCAAGCCCCGCAGCAAGCACCATAGCATGTGTTATTTTCATTTTATCACTCTTCAACCAGTTTCGAGGCAATATAGAATTGACGCAATGATGAAAGGGCCGGATGTTCAAGATTGCGCTTCAAATAATCGCGGCAGTGCGGCAAATGTTTCAAATAAGCGGGCTTGCCATCACGCTTGTCAAGACGAACGAAAATACCGAGAATTTTGGAAACGCGTTGTGCACCGGCAATAGCATAGATGAGTTTAAACTGTTCTTCATCAAATATACGTGCGCCCTTTTTGCGTTCATCGCAATAAGCCTTGATGATATGCTCCTCAAGCGGGCGGCTAATAGCAACACGCGCATCTTGGGCGAGTGATACAACATCATAGGCTGTCGGGCCAATTTGCCCGTCCTGAAAATCAATGAGACCTATTTTTTTCAAACCCTGTTCATTCTCCCGCCAGATAATATTGGGCGAATGATAATCGCGCATAACAAAACTTTGTTCTGCCCGTTCAAAAATTTCAAAAAACGGCTCCCACAGCCGATAGAATTCTTCCCTCAGCGAATGACTTATCTCTGTTCCGGTAGAGTAAGGGAAATACCAGTCAAGAAGAAGAGAAACTTCAGCCTGCAAAACTCCCCGATCATAAGCCGGTATATCAAGTGTCAAATCATCGAATTTTTGATATTTTGGCCATTCTTTCTGGTGAAACGAAGAAAGCAATTTTCCTGATTCGATATAGCGGTTTTCAATTGGCTTCCTCTCTTCATCAAGGACGCCGTCCCGCCCGAGATCGTCGGTAATGAGCAAACCGTTTTTTAAATCTTGCGCTAGAATTTTTGGCGCTACAAAACCATTTTTTAATATCAGCCGGTCAATGCCGACAAATTGGCTGACCGATGTCGCAAGATGGGCAATTTCTCCGTAAGACTGGCCACTTTGTTCGGGCATTTCCATTGCCGGTGCATTCATCAAAATCTCATGACCATCCTTGCCATAAATAATCTCGTAGGAACGCGCCGAAGCATCACCGGTAAAATAACCGCGTTTGAAATCGCCACGGTGATTGGATTTTAAAAACTCTCTTATTTCAAGTGAACGCTTGAGCCGGTCGGCAGCACGGCCTTCCGCCTCAATCGTTATTTTTCGACCATTTCCTTGATGCTCAAGAAAAATGGCAAAATCTGCTTTTCCCAATTCTCCTTCGGCTTTTTCCGGCCATTCGACAAGAACAACTCCGGCTTCTCGCGCCTCTTCAAAGCCAAGCTCGTCAATTTCTTCCGGTTCATTGATGCGATAAAGATCGGCATGGGTGAGGTTGAATTTTGGCAAATCATAAACTTGAACAAGCGTGAAGGTTGGACTTGGAACATCCATCCCGTCATCATCTGCAAGTGTGCGAACAATAGAACGGGAAAGCGATGTTTTCCCTGTTCCAAGGTCGCCTTCAAGTGTAACGAGATCACCCTTTTCAAGAGCTAGCGCAAAATCTTCGCCAAAGCGTTCGGTTGCCTTTTCATCTTCAAGAAATAAACTGAAAATCATTCTGTTTCCTCTGATTGAAGCAACGTTGCGGGCGAAGGGCGTTTGGCTGGAAAGCGGCAAAAAACAGTTGTTCCTTTAGCATTTCCGGTCTCTATCGCGACACTGCCACCATGAAGTTCGACAAAACTTTTAACGATCGAAAGACCAAGCCCCGCTCCGGCACGTGAACCATGATGGGCATGGGATGAAAATCGTTTGAAAACAGTATCAAGAATTTCTTCCGGAATTCCTGCTCCGTCATCATGGACAGAAAAGACAATGTCGTTTCCATCCTTTTTGGCAGAAAAGGTAATGACACTATTGTCAGGAGCAAAATTGGCGGCATTGCTCAATACATTGACAAAAATCTGCCGTAGCCTTGCCTGATCTGCCGGAACCGTCGTGAGGCCGTCTTCAATTTTTTCTTCAATTTGTACCGGACGGGCGCCGAGACGCTCTTTCGTGCGTTCGGTTGCGAAAGCCATGGAAGCGGCAATATCGACATCCTTAATGTCAAGTTCCATAATGCCGGCATCAAGTTTTGCAAGATCGAGAATATCATTGACGATATCAAGAAGCGCACCTGATTCAGAAGCGATATGCTTGAGATATTCCTGCTGGCGGGAATTAAGAGTGCCGAAAAGTCCGCTCTGTAAAATATCCGAAAAGCCGATAATATTGGTAAGGGGTGTGCGCAATTCATAAGACACATGACGAACAAATTCGCTGCGCAAGGCGTCGGCACTACGCAATGCATCATTCTTTTCTTGCAATGCACGGGTGATATTGACCGTATCCGTCACATTGACAAAGGTCACCATGGTCTGTGCGTTTGGCAGAGGCACCAACGCATAATCGAGAATAACGTCGTTTGTTAAATCCATACGTCCTGAAATGGCATCCCGATTTTCACTAAAACCGGTTATAAATGCGCCAAATGTATCCCATGCATTGCTTGTTGTCTTTTTCGAGCATTCGGCCTGAAGTTTTGAAATATGCGTTCCTTCAACAGTCAATTCGGTGGGTAAAGACCATAATTTGGCGAGTGCCGGATTGGAAAGACGCATACGCCCGTCCGGACCAAACAAAGCGACCCCTTCAGAAAGATGGTCCAGCGTTTCACCTTGCATTTCAATGAGGCTGTTATAACGCCTTTCAAGATCGATTTTTTCAGTGAGATTTTCAAAAAGCCATGTCACGCCGCCTTGCGGATGAGGACTTGCGAGAACCCTGAGCGTACGCCCATCCGGCAAATTCCAGATTTGCTGGCTTGGTTCACCCGAACGATAAGCAGAAAAGAGCTCTTCCTTCCAACCTCTCCAATCGGGCTTTTCAGCAATAATGCCTTCTTCCCGCAAACGATCAAGAAGAAGAGTATGACTGGGTTCGCTTTCCAGAAAAACCGTATCCAACGGCCAGAGTGTTGCGAAGGCCTGATTGGCAAATTTCAGTTTTTGATCGGGACCGAAAATGGCAACTGCCGTTGAAATCTGGTCAAGTGTTTCGGAATGTCCGCGCGCCATGCGCTTCATTTCTTCCGACATTTCTTCCATGGCGCTGATATCGTGAGCAAAGGTCGCTACACCATCTTCGGACGTCACTTGTGTGACTTCAAGGAGCCTCCGATCTCCCTCGACAATGGCATAGGCCGGCCCTTTGAAAAGCGGCTTATTTTCTAAGAGTTTCTGACGTGTTGCTTCATTAAACAGAGAGGTTTCTTGCGCTTTTTCGGGGTCATAACCGCTTGCCTTCTGAAACGCACGATTGGCATAGATAATTCTGTTATCGCGATTGACGAGCCAGACAGGTTCATCAAGCGCCTCAAGAAGAACATTACGCATTGCAAGCATCGTCTTTATAAAAGCGGCATCTTTTTCAAGCTTAGCAAGCTGTTCCTGTTGGCCGGAAAGATCCTGAAAACGCAAAATTGCAGCTGTTCCTGCAATAAGACCGGTTGCTTCAACCAATGTTTTTTGTTTGGTATTCAAATAAAGGTCGAAAGATTGTCCGTCATGTCGCAAATGATTGAGAGCTTCATCAAGGACACGGACTTCATTATCATCAAGCCACTGCCCAAAACGCAATATATCTTTCGGCTTTACTTGCAGCCGATCTAAAGTACCCATATGACCGATTATCTCGGGGAGAGCAGCCGGTGTTTTCCAGATAAGCGCACATTGTCCCGTATGCATCAGAAATCGCTCATAATTGTCGATTTCCTGAAATTTATCGGAATTGCTATTTTTCTGATCAGAAGAACTTTTTGAAAATTGGCGGAAAAATATGGCCACGCAAATCATCAATGCCGCAACAATAATCCCGCCGATAATTGCTATCTGAAGTGCGAGGCTTCCGAAATCGGAAAGCACATCAGGGACTGCAGCATCGCTCTTCAAGGGAGTTACAGAAAAACAGGCAAAAGCAGCCAGGCTCGAGAAAATCCCCGACAATAATTTGCTCTTATATTCACCTCTAGCCTGCAAAGTTGACTTCTCGATCATATTTAGCCGAATCAGGCTTAACCATACATGTCTATGCTTTTCAGGTGAAGTATCTTCAAAAAAACAAAGGCCGGACATTTTCTGCCCGACCTTTAAAAACAATATGGATTAGCTTCTTTCAGCCAAACCGGTTTTAGTAGCGATAGCGATCAGGTTTGAACGGACCTTCAACCGAAACACCGATATAGGCAGCCTGTTCTTCCGACAGCGTTGTCAGTTTGACGCCAAGACGATCAAGATGCAGACGGGCAACTTTTTCATCAAGATGTTTCGGCAGAACATAGACCTGATTTTTATAATTCTCGCCACGTGTGAACAATTCGATCTGGGCCAATGTCTGGTTTGTGAAAGACGCCGACATAACAAAAGAAGGATGCCCTGTTGCATTGCCAAGATTAAGCAGACGTCCTTCCGAAAGAAGGATGATACGTTTTCCATCCGGAAATGTAATCATGTCGACTTGCGGCTTGATATTTGTCCATTTCAGGTTTTTCAGAGAAGCAACCTGAATTTCATTATCAAAATGTCCGATATTGCCGATAATGCACATATCCTTGACTGCCCGCATATGTTCAAGGCGAACAATGTCACGGTTTCCCGTTGCCGTAATGATAATGTCGGCAGTCGGTGCAGCATCCTCGAGTGTTACAACCTCATAGCCATCCATGGCTGCCTGCAAGGCACAAATCGGGTCAACTTCGGTAACCTTGACGCGCGCACCGGCACCTGAAAGGGAAGCGGCGCAGCCTTTACCAACATCGCCATAGCCGCAAACAATAGCAACTTTACCGGCCATCATCACGTCGGTACCACGACGGATACCGTCAACCAGCGATTCTTTACAGCCATAACGGTTGTCAAATTTGGATTTTGTTACGCTGTCATTGACATTGATTGCCGGGAACGGAAGGAGTCCTTGTTCCTGCAAATGGTAAAGACGATGAACACCTGTTGTTGTCTCTTCTGTCACACCTTTGATGGCATCACGTTGACGGGTAAAGAAACCGGGTGTTTCTTTCATGCGTTTCTTGATTTGGGCAAAAAAGATTGCCTCTTCTTCGGATTCCGGATTTGAAAGAACATCTTCTCCATCTTCGGCGCGGGCACCGGTCAGGATATAAGCTGTTGCATCACCGCCATCATCTAGAATCATATTTGAAGGCTTGCCGTCCGGCCATTGGAAAATGGCATCAGTATAGCTCCAATATTGTTCAAGCGTTTCGCCCTTGACTGCAAAAACAGGTGTACCACCTGCAGCAATTGCTGCAGCAGCATGGTCCTGCGTTGAAAAAATATTGCATGAAGCCCAGCGCAAATCTGCACCGATCATTTTTAACGTTTCGATAAGAACGGCTGTCTGGATTGTCATGTGCAGCGAACCGGAAATGCGGGCGCCACGCAACGGTTGAGAGGAGCCAAATTCCTCACGGCAGGCCATTAGCCCCGGCATTTCAGTTTCGGCAATATCGAGTTCTCTGCGACCATAGTCGGCAAGGCCGATATCCTTGATAATATATTCTTTGGCAGCCATTATGCACTCCTTGAAGATTTTTAGCTTCCGGTGATTTACCAGATGTCGAAACGCAGCGCAACCGTGATATAAAGGATGCTTTATATCACAAGTTAAAAACGGCCGATCTTTCTTGTCTCGATTGCAAACGATTTTGCAAAAAATTATATGCGCGTTAAATATAATTTCTAATTATTTTTAAAATAAATTATTTCAATCGAAATATATTTTAACATTTATAATTATTTTTCATGTTTTGTATTTTTAAAATAATATTATTAAATATATTTAAAAATATCTATATGTGTTACCGACTATGATATTTCGAAAGAGCAGACTTAAACCCGCTTATAGCCGTTTTTAACCAGAGAACTACTCTCCTTTAGCCTTTTTCTTAAAAAAGAGGTTTTCACCTTTCATCGGAAGCTCGTCAAAGCGACCGTTCAATGCTTTGCGCACCATTGCTTCCGAATTCGGTTTGAAGCGATCATGCGTTTCGATGATGATAAGGCCGACTTTATCAATCCAGTCTTCATAGTTTTTCTCGAAAAGCTCATATTCAGCGCCCTCGATATCGACTTTCAATATATCAACAAAATCCATATTATATTGCTTCATAATAGTAGGAATAGTCACTGCTTTGACAGAAAGCCCGGAATTTCCATTAGAAGCCTCGGTGCGATACCCCCAAGCACCAAGAGAAGTATGATCGTCATCCTCTTCGACCAATGAAACTTCGCCATCAGTGGGCCAAATTGCAGCTTGCAAGAAAGAAATAGATTTTGAAAATTTTTCGAGATTTTTCTCCATAATCGAGAAATTGACAGCATCTGGTTCAACTGCAACGATGCGGGAAGTCGGAAATTTCTTTATGAAAAAAAGTGCCGAGAGGCCAATATTGGCTCCCAAATCAATAATCGTTTTTGCAACATCGGGAAGATTTAAACTGTCATATTCATTATCAACGAATATCTGCTTGAACACACGAATATCCGAATCGTCGATTCGAAGCGATAAATCTGCCCCGTTAAACTCCATATTCAGTACAATATGTTGGGCGCGTTCATCTTTAATAAGATTTTTTATAATCTCCATTCTGTCATCAGTGATGACATAGTCCTTCTTATTCACATCATTATCAAGAGACGCAATTTTATTAAATATTTTATCTAGTTTTTGATTTATATCAGTTTCAACATGATCTATTTTACTTGATGAGGCTGTCAATTTCTTGGTCAGAATACCATGATTTTCTACATTCGGATCAATAAAATCATCAACTTTTTTCCCATCAATCCTACTATCAGTTTGGAGTTGATTTATTACTTTGCTACTATCAATTGCTAGTTGATTTATTACTTTCTGTTCCAATTTTCTATCCAAAGACGTTATCGCGGATAGGAGTTCGTTTATTTTTAGATAGCGTCGCAATCCCATAAGATATCCTTGAATCGAAAGCTTTAAAACAGATTTGAAACAGATAACAGACGAGTGAATTTGTGTTATAGATTTTTACCGATGAAAACGCAAATTAGATATTCTTGAATATGTTAGCCCGCTTATCCGATCGAATCGAGATTGTTCATCTTAGATGAGAGTCTCAATAACTTCCATAATTGAATTAAATTTATTTTGGCTGATAACAATTTAATATATGTTTTTATATTAATTAACGTTTACAAGCATTATTGAATGCATAAATTTCTCTTATGCTTCTTGAAAACCCTATGAGCTTAATTAACCATATCGATGATGGATAAATATTCAATAAAAATGAATATTCAAAAAATATTTGTCAATTTTCGACAGGACAGGACGTGTATTTTTGCTAATTTTTCAAGCCAGATAACACCGATCATTTAGAATTAACTTAGCAAAGCCTAATTAGCTATCAAGCCCGTACGTTGCAATGCATACCCCAAATCATACAATTCGTTCAATCGTTGCTCAAAATTTGAGTCCGGCAATGAATTGAACATAGAAGCCCATGTGTGCATATCGGTTGGCAATTGCAAATCATGCCATTCATGATTCATATCGTTGAAATCTATTTTCTGTCTTAAATATTCTTCAACCACCCCACGGGTTATCCCTTGCCAGAAAACACGTTTAGCCAACCATTTAGGCGACAATCGCCCCTTTGAAATATGATGATCAACGACGGAAGCGGGTGAGAAAACCGCTTTCATTCCGTTATAACGGATGACATCAATCACTGCGCCATCTCCCGAAAGGAGAATAGGCCCAACTCGCCCCAAATTTACCGGAAAACGACCGGCTTGATCCAGAGCACTCTTCCAAAATGCTATATTTCCTTCACAAAGCCACTCATTACCTTTAATCTGTCTGGTCCGGCTAGACCATTTCAAGCATACTGAATAATTTCCAAGCCAATGATCGCTAAGCCAATCAGGACGCGGTTCTTCCCAAACAGGCAATAGCTCTCCGCCAACAACTCCGACATCATTATGTTCGAACGGATGAAGAAGATTTTCAAGCCAACCACGACGAAAAGTCACATCGTCATCAACAAAGATGGCGATATCGCGATCCATATGTTCCAAACCGAAATTGCGAGCGTGAGACAACCCTATCACAGGTTGGTACAAATATTTCACACCTTGAGATTTATACTCTAAGCACACGTCCTCTGTGTCGTCTGTCGAATTATTGTCAACAACAAGAACCTCGACAAGAGATTGCCTATAAATAGAAAAAAAGGAATCCAATGTACGTTTCAAACTTCGTGCACGATTGCATGTGCATATAATGATAGTCGCTTTCTTTTCTAAATCAGTCATGTGGACGTAACTTTCTTAAAAGCTTGCGTATAGTTCCCTCAAGCCGCATCATCGGTCTAAAAATTTTCCATACAATCGTAGATCTTGCATTTTGAAACTTGTAATATTCTTTTTTGAGCACCTTATACGGAACTCTGGTCGGAGAAACAAGCTCATCGGCGCTATATTCAGGCGAAATGACATTCTCGCCTTCACTTGCAATGCAATCTCCGTTAGGAAATATACGCATGTATGGTTCTTTGTAAATTGGCAGGCTTTCTGGCGACGTTATACGTTCTTTATGCGTCTTATCCGACAAATAAGAACTCATATCACGTAAACCATATCCAAATTCCAGATGTTGTTCTATTCCCCATTTTTTCCCGAATTGAAGCCATCCTTCCTGTCGGTCCCTCAGCTTTACATAAGTTGAATTACTCAAATGTTCATGATCACAATAGAATTCCGGAGTGTAAGCAACCTTCCAATGACTGTTGTATTTCAAATTCAAATAAAAATCTTCGTGTTCGCCATTACATTTGAAGCGACTATCCCATTCAATACCGTCTTTAAAAATATCTTTACGCATGACAGCAAAGTTCAAGCCTATGTCACATTGATAAAAAATGTGCCTTGGCGTGTCATATATTTGTGGCTTTATATAAGAAATAGGAACAGAACAAAGTGCTTTTCTTTCTTTGTCAAGATACAAGAATTTTTCATAATAACGTTTCTGAAAATATACTTCGCTACCCGATTTATGATGATCAATAACAGCACCCGTGACAATTCCAATTTCGGGATATTTTTTCAGCGCTTGAAGCGGAATATTGATATCCGTTTTGTCAGTGAATACAAAATCGTCGTCGCACAAAAGTATGAATTTGGTTTTTACGGCTTTTATACACTCATTGCGTGCATAGGCGACTCCACAATCAAAAGGCAGCCGAAGGCATTGGACATTATTTCTTTTGTAAAAAGCTGCGAGCTCTTCTTGATCTCGGCTTTGATCTCCAATAACAATTGGAATATCCTGATAAAATTTTCTAACCGAATTAATAAAACGTGTGACCAAAACTGGACGTTCTATTGTCGCACAAATAATAGAGACATCCATAACACTACCAATTCTGAAATTTTGATTAATTTCTTTGCCGTCCATTTTTATTAAATTCGTCTATATCTAATCATAATAATTTGCATCTACAGATTGTTTACCATTTTATATTTGATGACGCGAAAAATTCACTGGAATTCTTAGTGCTTACTGATTCGGTATAACTTATATATCATAGCATATTGGTAAGCAATAAATCAGTAACCGGACATTAGGAGGATAATGCTATTCCTGCCGCAAATAACTACTTAAGGTTGTGTACCGGGTCGTAGCCGTCAAGAAGTATTTTTCACGACAACTGATGTTGACAATTCGTAGATGTTTCAGCACCGCAATCAGGATAAACCGATGACATTTAACATGGCAGATGTTGCAATCTAAATTTTGCTACATTTAGACCAATATGTTTATGTATGACGTTTATTTGCAATAACAGCTCTAATAAAGCCTAACTTCCTGACTGGCACTTAAGGAATTAAAGAAAAAAATGGTTAAAGTTTCTGTTATAGTACCGGTTTTCAATGTTGAAAATTTCATTGAAAAAACACTTGCATCAATTTGTAATCAGACTTTTTCCGATTTGGAAATTATCATAATTGATGACGGAAGTAAGGATCGGTCTGGAGTGATTTGTGACCAATATGCTAAAAACGATTCACGCATCCTCGTTTTTCATCAACAAAATCAAGGCATAACGAAAACCAGAAATACTGGTATTGGACTAGCAACGGGAGATTATCTTTGTTTTGTGGATTCTGATGATTGGATTTCTGAAAAATTTATAGACGTCCTTGTTGCTGCAAGTGATAAAAACAAAGCTGATATTGCTTTTACTAATCATTCAATTGTCAATAATAACAAGTGCTCCTATAGAGATGACTATCACCAATCTGTCTATGCTGAGCCTGTTGAAAAAAACGAACTGTTATGCCAAATATTTTTTCCCGCCGTTCATGGGAAAATCTACAGACGCTCTTCGTTGATGAACCGTGCAATTACGTTTCTTGAACAAAAAGGTTATAATGGCTTTGCTGAAGACATTCTTTTCAATTTCGAGGCACTCAACGGAGCTGAAAAGTTGATTTTTGTTCCCGGTGAATATTATTTTTATAATCGTGATAATCCGAATTCGGTTTGTGCTCTTCCTGCCAAGCAGAAAGCCAACAATGATGACCGGATGACCGTGTTGGCAAAAATATTCGCGAATGCATCCAAACTGCCTTATCGCCTTGATATATCCCCGATATTGAAAAAAATTGCCGAGCAGCATATTAAATGGGGAAAAGAAGATATGGCTCGCAAATTTATAAAATCGCCCTTTGCCGGGTTGAAGGAATCGGAAAGAAGCTATCTTTTAGAAGTCGCGGCAGGTATATTGGATGAAAAAACGAGCTTCGCCAAACGACTAATCCATTTTTTCCGTCGGTAAATAAGGTTCATGATG